>CALKFY010000027.1 GCA_938084925.1 uncultured Pseudomonadales bacterium | reverse complement strand
GCCTAGTCGTTTGGCAACATCGGCAACACCATGTCCGCCAACAGCAACTTGTTTGACCGCTTCAATTTTGAATTCTTCTGGATATCTTTTACCCTTCATACACACCTCTGTTTTCGTTAGTTTATCTAACTAAAAGGTGTCTAGGAAACTAGTGGCGATTCACACAATCAGCAAAGGTTTCAACATTAGCCATGTGCTTAAGCTGAAGATCACTTATAAATATATAAGCTAAGGCTTCCTTTTTCCCCTTTTCAACAGGGCAGAGGTATCTCGCTTCTAGCTCTATGCATGTGTAATGATCAAACAGTGGCGTATTGCGGTTTCGATGTTTCAAGGCTTCGAATTCAAAGCTAATTCCCGAATTGACATCGACCTTACTTGATAACACTTCTAACACTACTTGTTCTGTTTTAGGCCCCATCGCAAACATTCCTCTTACTAAAAATTTTTAATAAATTTTTGATTATCTCTTCCCCCTCTAGATAGGTTCCCTAGCCATAAAAGGCGGGCGCCCCGGATTCCAGCGATCCAAGTTTTCGATCCTATTTTGGTTCTTTGGAACCTTGTTTATCAACATAAGTACGGAGTATTTTGTATGCAAAAACCAAACAATGCCAACACCAAGCCTCGTTACAGATTCCGACAGAGCGTTAAATCAAACCTTGTCGTATGCATCAACGGCGTTTGGCCTCCGATGCCCGAGCCTCCACAAAACAAAGCAAAAGGACACATAGGCCAATCGTACTACCTTACTGTGCAATTTCCGACTCGCCCAGGTTCCTGCCCTAAGTGTAAAAGTAAAGGGGGCATTCATTCCCAGCTTACGGGTAAGTTATTAGGAATATGCTTCTGGTGTGACGGGAAAGGGAATATCAACGACGCAGATATAATGAATGCACAGCGGAGAGTTCAATCAGGCTTAGGGATAGATAACAAATCAACTAATTAATCATAGCTTAGACGAAGCCCATTAGTTGCCAGAATCTATATTTCAGCGTCTGCGCATAGCTCTGTTCCTGCGTCTAGGCCGCCTTCGGCTGCGCGTCCCAGCGTCGCGTCAAACACTTCGTAGCAGTCTATGTATTCGGTTAAATAAAGGGTAGTTTTACACCTTCCTCTGGCCGGGACGTAACCCAGCCATAGAAAGGCGTTGCCTTATGCGCTAGCTCTTGTTTAAGCCATGCAGTCGAATCAGCATTTCAACACCCTTTAGCCAATCCTCCGAATTTTCCGCAGAGTTCATACCACGCTTAATGTCCTCGTGGGCCTCAACCAAACCATAAATCACATTTTGCGCTAACAATTCTTGCTGTCTTGCTATTCCTTCAGCTATTTTAGGGTGTTTCAGCAATTTATTTGCACTTTGCTTGGCATACTTTGAAAAGCCGCCAGCATTCCTATACGCAGCAGATGCATTGCCAGTTGGCTCCTTAATTAGCTCTTCTACAAATCGGTATTGAAACGCTGTCATTGCCATAAAAATGCCCCATATTTTAAAGATTATATCTTTCTCAGGAAGGTACCAATAAAGGTACTATTATAGCATTTTTAACAAGAGAGAAATAACACCAACACGCTAGCATATTGATATTAAAGGAATTTGTGGCGCGCCTGGAGGGAGTCGAACCCCCGACCAACAGGATCGGAATCTATTGTTTTATTGGTTATCATGGTATTTCCTTGAAGCCATCTAAATCATAACATACTGATATTTAAACCTTATTTGTAACTCATTGCTAATAGTTGTACTTGACTGTATTCTTACAGATGGAACCACTTATGGAACCAAATTGAGCTATCTTCTAGGGTCATCATTATGGGCAGGATTTACGACAGCAGCATACTAGGGCTTAAACCTGGAAAGCGAAAAAGTGAGCGACTTGATGATGGAGGCTCTCTCGTCATTTGGCATAAGCTTCGCAAGTCTGGTGGAGTTAAAGAATTTTATTTCCGAAAAATAAACCCAGATCGTAGAGAGACCAACATTAAGATAGGGGTTTACCCTACGATAACTTTGGCAAACGCTCGGATAGAGGCCGATAAACTGTCAAAGAAATCAGCAAACTGTCTAGACTTAAAGTTCATTCTCGCAGAGGAAGAGCGCGAGCGTGTAGAGCTGGAACTAGCTGCCAAACGCGAACGCACTCGACTAAATAACCTAGGCACCTTACAACAGCTTTTTGAAGTCTACCGCGACAAGATGAAGTCAGAAGACAGGTCGTCAACTGAGGGAGTTTATAAGAACCTTGAGCGCTACGTAACCAAGCCCTACCCACACTTGGCAGCCCGCAAAGCCAACCTCATCACAGCAGACGATATTACCGATATATTACATGCCATGTATAAACAGGGCATAACCACTACAGTGAACAGAACTCGTGGCGACCTGCACGCAGCGTTTAACGTAGGTCTCACATACGACCATGACATAACAAAAAAGCGTGATGACAATTTATCATTTGATATTAAAATTAATCCCGTAGCCAAAATTAAAAGTTTGAAAAAATTTGAAAGAGCATTGTCACGACACTTGAGTGACAACGACCTACGCATTGTATGGAATTCATGTACGAAATACATGAACCCTGTTTACGCCAGTTTACTAAAGGTAATGGTTTGTACTGGCTTCCACCCTGCCGAATTAATGCGAATCACCACTGAGGACGTAGACATTAACGAGCAGGCGATATACATGCTCAAGACGAAAACTAGCAACCCTAATCTGATCCCGCTAAATCGCTTTGCTTGGCACGAAATTGAATCCCGGATTCTGGAAGCAGGCTCTAGCGGCTTGCTGTTTCCTTCACGCGTATCAAACCCTAAGAGTGATATTTACAAGCGCGTCAGTGTGCTATCAAATCAAGTCGCTAACATGCGCCCTCATCTGCCCATGGAAGCATTCACACCAAGAGACATCAGACGCACAGTTAAAACCTTAATGGGTAAAGCGGGAATAAGTAAGGAGATACGTGACCGCATTCAAAATCACGCTACACATGATGTGAGTAGCAAGCACTACGACAGATACGATTATTGGTCTGAAAAGACCAAAGCTATGAAAACCTGGGAACGCTGGCTAGCGAACAATGTTATTGAAACAGAGTTAGAGCCAACCAAGGTAGTATCAATAACAGGCTAAACAAATTGCTGCGCCTAGGCTCATTACCGAAATGGTGGACAACCTACCCACCTTGGCAAAGCGTCCTTATCGTAGGTCGCAGAGGTGCGACAGATGGCAAAAATCCCGCAAGCTAAACACCATTACTTTTTTACAGAATTACCACATATTTCAGCTGTAGCCACCGAGAGCTCTATCTCTCGGCATGACGCCGAAATTGTACGCATTAATACCAATAAAGGCAGAAACCACATAGCAAGAGAATATGATTTGTTTCACCCGTTGAATCAAATACATATGCTCGCAAAACAGATCCGACAACGAAGCTCTTTCCCATATAATGAATCGGATAAATATATAAAGGAGGGCCTAACCTACAAACAAAAGCGCAATACCCACAAGGAATTGAATATAAGGTTAAACCAATTGCTAAGTGATTTACTTGCTGTCGACACTGATGTTTATAACGACTGGGTAGCTGATGGTAAATTTTGTAATGACCACAAAAACCTAGTCCAGTTGATTGAACTGCTAAGCCTGCTGGAAAACACAACCAAAAATTGCTCCAATAAAAGTAAAGCAGAACTCTACATGACCACGGGTAGCGAAGATAAAAGAGTCGGAATTGATGCGATACTGCCACTCCTCGCCAACACGTATAAAGAAGCCACCGGTAAGAACCCATCAAAAGGAACATTTAATAACGCCTCTCCTGCCGAGCGATTTTTTGAATCCTGCTTAACTCTTATGGGATTTCACGTTAATAACGAATTTTGCAGAAAAAAAATACGGGCCATTAATAAGCAAGAAAAAGCAAAAAAATAGCCTGAATATTATTAAAGGCTATTTGATTAACCTAGCTCTCGAACAAACAACCATTTATGAGAGCAAATTATGAACAACATTCAACTACAACCCCATTTAGACACACACGAAAGTGCACGTCATATAGGCCTAGCATCCAGCACAGTACGCCTATCAAGAGTCAGCGGCATTCTATGCGGAGTACCTGCGCCGGCTTACAGAAAGGTTGGCCGCAAAGTCATATATGATCGCGCCGTACTTGATAAGTGGCTAGAACAGTTTGCCAACCAGCCAAATACTGCGGCATAGGAGGGCGAACTGATGAGCAAAAAGAAAGCCACCCAAAAGAGCAGCCTTAATCACTTAGAGAGCGATTATTGTACTCCAATTCAGAACCAAACCAAACTCGAAGTATGTTTAATATTACTACTCACACGTCATGAAACAAACACCCATGATGCTGGCAGGGCTTATAATGAAACCTGCTTACATTCCGAAGTATCAAGTATTCAAAAACTCCATGGCATTGTAGTGGACAGAGTTCGCAAGAAAATACCAGGAGCCAGAACCAATGCCTCGTATGCTCATTATTTCATAACTGGTGACAACCGGATTAAGGCGATGGAACTAGTGGACAAACTAAGATCCAAGCGCAACGCTACACCATATATAAAGCGATTAGCCGCTCAGCATTTCTATGAAGCGGAGCATAAAGAACCGGCTGGTGAGCTAGCGGAGGTGGATCTATGAACGCCCAAGACATATTAGACCGCTTAGAACAAGTCACAGGCGGCAATGGAAAATGGATAGCATGCTGCCCCTCCCATCTTGATAAGTCCCCTAGCTTAGCGATCAGTGAAGCCGTTGACAGAGTTTTAGTCCACTGCTTTGCTGGCTGTGAAACCACCGATGTGACAAGCGCGATGGGACTAAACCTAGCCGACCTCTTCTACAACAAGTTAACCAGTTGCGAGCTAACCAAAAGAAAGTTACAACGCTTTGAAGATGCGCTAAGACATGAGCGCCTTCAAGTCGCCATCATTAACTCAGTAGAAATGACTGAGCGACCATTGACGGTCTATGAAAAAGAGCGGCGACTACTTGGCCAACAACGAATCGATAAAATTAAAGGAGCGTTACATGAATAGCCCGGCGACACTAATCAACACTACATTAGCCGAGGTGGACGCACTGCCAATCAAACCACCTAAAGTAGAGCTGGAGTATGGCTCCACCGGCTACAATAAAGAACAATCTTTCGTAATCAAAGGGCTAATTCCTGAGTGCTCATTTGCTAGCATCTACGGCCCAAGTGGCAGCTTTAAAAGCTTCCTAGCACTAGATTGGGCCTGTCATATCGCCGCCGGCAAGGATTGGGATGGACATAAAGTTAACCAAGGCTCTGTGCTATATATCGCTGGCGAGGGAGGCTTTGGCGTTACCCAGAGAGTAAGAGCTTGGGAGCTACAACACCAAGGCACTAGTATTGATAACTTAGCTCGACTACCTATGCCGGTATTTCCTGCGGATAACGATCAAATTAAATCAATGCTGATGTATTGTCACGAAATTGAAGCCAAAACTGGCCATGCGGTTAAGCTCATAATCTTCGACACATTAGCTCGTTGTTACGGAGGTAAGGATGAAAACTCCTCGCAAGACATGGGGGCATTTATTAAAGGATGCGACACTATTAAGCAACTTACAGGAGCTACTGTATTGGTCGTCCACCATTCGGGCAAAAACATCGAAAACGGAGGTCGTGGCTCAAGCTCACTACCAGCTGCCCTAGATGTAGAATATAGAGTTAAACGTGACGGCGAAGATCAACAAGCTTTGATATTAACATGTTCAAAAATGAAAGATGCTGAACAGCCAGAACCTAAAGCTTATGATCTCACAAGCGTACACATACGCACTGATTCAGATGGCGACAGTATCGATTCGTTGTGTGTTATTCCAATAGGCAGGCCACCCAGTGACAGCGATCTAACATTACCTAAAGGCAGTCGAATAACCAACAACCATCAAGCACTTGTACAGGCTGTACTACACCGCACCAATACTGGAAGCCCAACAACAAAGACCATAATTATTGACGACTTAAGGAAACAAGGCTTATCCATAAAGCACTTCGGGCGATGGCTTGGTAAGTTGGTAGATGATGGCGATCTTCGCGTAGAAAATGACACGATATTAATCGGCAAATAAAGTGGTGCTCTAAGTGGGGAGGAAGCGGTGAACAACCCTCTAAGTGGGTAACATTCCCTTAATTCCCCACTACCAGCGCTTAAACAGAGAAAGTGGAGAATAAGGGTGTATTTTGACCTAAAGCCCACATAATCTTTGGCCTGTAGCGTTCACCACTTAGAGTTTGAAAATACCAAAGTGGGAAACACCTAAAGTGGGGCATAACCAGTGTAATTTATATCTAAAGTAGACAAAAGTAGACAAAAAGAAGCTTTATTATGGTGCCATGTTTCCATTTAAAGTAGGCTTAAATATATAGCTAAAGTAGCAACAAATAGCTCCCGTACACCTGAACTTCAAAAGATAGCCCTAATAATTCAACATTAGCCTAAGCAACAGGAAATTTATGTTAACTCATGGAAAGAAAGACAAAGACTATGCGAAACGTGAACATGCCGCCTACAAAGAGCATAATGACAAGTATTACATATACATTATCGTCTGGTACTTGGTGTCTATTTGGCTTCTAGGCCAAGCCATAGGCTACCCTTTCGCCGCTATTGCGATGCTGGCACTTACGTTTGGCAGCTTTAGAGCATTCGTTAACCAACATTACCGACTCCAACAACCAGTATTTTTTGTATCGATTGGTATCGGCTTAAGTGCTGCGCCTATCGCGTTGATGGAATTAATTGGCAAGCTTTAAAGTTATCACCTACCTTACGCTTGCGAAAGCTATCGCATAAACACCTAGATTTATTGCCATTGCTAAACAAACTGACAAGCTAATTGCTAAGCCTTGCTCGTGCTTTGATTTAAAGTACATGTAGTAAGCAGCAGTGCCCGCTGCTATACCAATTAGGTTCAATATGCCAATTAATTTCACTAAAGCAGAGCCTAGCCCCATAGCCACCAAACCCGCAGCAATCATTAAAATATTTTTGAAAAATCCAATCACTTCTTGCTCCTTACATTTTTGAATTATTCGTTAACCTTACCATTTGATTGTATAAGAATAATTCTGAATCTGTTGTGCCAATTATCTCCCGAGGTTATAGTCTTAAAGCACTTTCAGTGTGAAGTACCGACGCGGCCCAGCCTCAACCCTATGCTGAGAGCCCTTCCGCAAGAGATTCAATTTAGCCACCAATTTTCAATTTATTGTGAGCTATTCCAAAAAAATGGCATTTGATCACCAGATTGTGCGCCAAGCATTCCGCCAAAGCACTAAAGAGGTTATGTATGATTACTAATCACGCTATTTTACACATTCCACATTCATCCAAAGTCATTCCCGACGATAGCCAGTTTTTACTGACCAGTGCCCAGTTAACAGCAGAGCTAGACAAACTTACAGACCACTATACTGACATACTTTTCAATTGCGCCGGAGCCAACAGAATAGTGTTTCCAGTTAGCCGACTTGTTGTCGACCCTGAGCGCTTTTTAGAAGACCCTATGGAGTCCGTTGGAATGGGTGTTGTTTACACCCGAACAGCTGAAGGAGAGCCTCTCAGAGCCATATCCGAAACAGAACGTTTAACACTTATAGACTCTTACTATCACCCTCACCACGCCAGCTTGACTAGCATGGTTGACAGCTGCCTAGGCCAGCATGATCAGTGCCTAATCATCGACTGTCATAGCTTCCCAGAGCAACCACTGGCCTATGAGACAGACTTAAATCGACCGGATATTTGTATCGGCACTGACATGTTCCACACCACACCGGAGTTAATAAGTAACCTTTCAGAAACGTTTACAAAACTGGGGTATGTTGTCGCCATTGACTCACCATTCAGCGGCACAATTGTGCCACTAAAGCACTACCACAAAGACAACAGGGTCTCTTCAGTTATGATTGAGGTTAATCGCGGCCTTTATTCAGACCCTAGTAGCTTCGCACAGCTTCAATCTGATCTATCAGACACAATAGAGCAAATGGTGCTATCGACCTTTTCAGTATAACTTAAGAGATGATATGAGCTCACTACAAGAACAGCTATATCTATTGATACAAGGAGCAACTAGGTGGAACCTAATATGGAACCAGATTGTGAAAATAATGAAATTGGCCTAGAGCAAAAACCCCTAACCCTTTGATTTTATTGGCGCGCCTGGAGGGAGTCGAACCCCCGACCAACAGGATCGGAACCTGCTACTCTATCCAGCTGAGCTACAGGCGCGTGGAAGAAGGCGTATGATACGGGTGTTGTAGGGTAGATTCAAGTTAGGCCTTTGCCAATTTAAGCATAATTTAAAAGGCCCTATACGCTTATACAAGCCGCTAGAAAATCAAACATGCAGCTTAAATCCCTACTTTTTATCCAATATTAGACTAATTTCAGTGTTTCAAACCTCATAAGCCCTCGCCAACGATTCACGTTTGCTGTAAATACAGCTATAATGCGTGCTGTTTTTTGACGCTGCTTTATTAATTTAATCATTAAGCGCAGCCAAACTGAATTTTAGAGAGGCACTTTACGTGAAAGCATTTAAGCATGCAGCCATCACCAGCCTAACCGCTGGTTTTGTAGCCCTAAGTCTAACCGCCATTACCGCTAACGCTGACCACAACAGCGAGCACTCTATTGTTGATCGCATCAGCAAGGTTGGCAGCCTGTGTGTAGAAGGCCAAGAATGTAAAGCACCTGTTGCTGCGGCAGCACCTGTAGCAAGTGGCCCACGCAGTGGCGCTGACGTTTATACCGCTTCATGCTCTGCTTGCCACGGTACTGGCGCTGCTGGCGCACCTAAGATGGGCGATACCGCTGCTTGGGCTCCTCGTACTGCTAAGGGTCTAGACACCTTGCTAACTAACGCCATCAACGGTATCAACGGCATGCCACCACGCGGGTTGTGCATGGACTGTTCTGATGATGAGCTAAAAGAAGCTGTAGAGCACATGGTTAACGGTTCTAAGTAAGCTTTCTGCTTTAATCTAAGCATTAAAAAAGGGCTAGATGATTTATTCATCTAGCCCTTTTTTGTTTGGCTGCAGTTTATATAAGTATAAAACTTGTTAGAACTTCTTACCGCCGTCTTTAACGCGGTTTTCTGGCTTGTGGTCAGCACGCTGGGCGTTGTAAGCAAGCTTTTCTTCCAAAGCACCAGCCACATCTAGATCAAACCCACCGGCATAGTCACAGATACGAATAATGGCATCGGCTAGTTCCACTTCTTCCATAGGTCGGGTAGTTAGGTGGTCGTCCAAAATGCCTTTGCGCGCCCCTTCCATAGCTTCGGATACTTCGGAGTGGATGAGGCACAGCAACTCACCTTTGTTACGCGCTAGTTTTTCACCCGTAACAGGATCGTGCCACCAGCCGCCCTTTAGGGCCGCACCATGACAGGCTTCGATGAGTAAATTAAGGGCGTTTTGCATGTCGCTCATAGCGTATCCTCTAGAAATATTGGGGCTGTTTAGAAGATCATTCTAGCCACTATTCGAGCTTTTGATAAGTAGCTAACGAGTTTTAAAAATCGTCAAACAAACCCTTTAGACCTGCCAGGGTGGCTTGGCCTTGTGCCACGTTCTTTTTCGGGTCGTCGTCACCACGGCCTTCCCATTCTAGGTCAGACTCTGGCAGCTCATCTAAGAAGCGGCTGGGCGTGGTTTCCATAACCTCGCCAAACTGTTTACGCTTGCGCGCCATAGTCATGGTAAGAGTTTCTCGAGCACGAGTGATGCCTACGTAGCAAAGACGTCGCTCTTCTTCCACGTTGCCTTCATCTACGGCATTGCGGTGGGGCATGAGATCTTCTTCCATACCCATCATAAATACATGAGGGTATTCCAAGCCCTTGGCTGCGTGCAATGTCATCAACTGCACACGATCACTATCGTCCTCTTCTTCTTGACGTTCAAGAATATCCATTAACACCAAGCGCGCTACGGCATCACCCATGTCAGCATCTTCGTTCTTTTCAATGGCTTTTTCTAAGGAGGTCTTGAGAGAATCTACTAGCACCTCCACGTTGCCCATGCGTTTTTCGGCCATCGGTGGGCCACTGCTGGTTTGTAGTAGCCAATCCTGATATTCCATATCGCGGATCATTTGTTGTACAGCAGCAATGGGGTCCCCCCGCTCAGCTTGTTCAGCCAAATGATCTACCCAGCTACCAAATTCCTTTACGTTGGCCAGGCTAACACCGGACATAACCTGCTCTAAGCCCATTTCCTGACAAGCAGAAATCAAACTCACACCACGCATCTTGGCATAGTTGATAAGCTTCTCAAGCGTCGCCACGCCAATGCCTCGGCTAGGGGTATTCACCACACGCAAAAAAGCATTGTCATCAGCCGGGTTCAATAGCAGCTTCAAGTAGGACATGATGTCCTTCACTTCTGTGCGGCCAAAGAAAGACTGTCCGCCATTAATCTTGTACGGCACCTTGTAGGTTTGCAGCTTTAATTCGATCAAACGAGACTGGAAGTTGCCACGGTATAAGATGGCAAAGTCTTTAAACGTAGCTTGGTTTTGCAGCTGGAACTGCAAAATTTCTGTGGCGATACGTTCCGCTTCGGCATCTTCGTTGCGGCAACTAATCACCCGAATCGGCTCACCGTAGCCTTTATCACTCCATAGCGCTTTGTCAAAGTCGTGTGGGTTGTGTGCAATGAGTTCGTTGGCGACTTTTAGAATGCGCCCCGTGGAGCGGTAGTTTTGTTCCAGCTTCACTACTTTTAAGCTGGGGTAGTCATTTTGTAGTATGCCTAGGTTCTCTGGTCTTGCACCACGCCAAGCATAGATAGACTGGTCATCATCACCAACTACGGTAAAGTTGGAACGAAAGCCCACTAGCTGACGCACCAGCAAATATTGAGAACTGTTGGTGTCTTGATACTCGTCTACCAAAACATAGCGTACGCGGTTCTGCCACTTATCCAAGATTTCTGGATGTTCAGTAAACAAGCGCACGGGCTGTAAGATCAAATCATCAAAATCCACGCCGTTATATAGCTTAAGTGTCTTTTGATAACCTTCATACACACGCGCTGCCAATACCTGTTCTGGGCCGTCGGCCCCTGCCAAGGCCTGGCTGGGTGTTACCAGGTCATTCTTCCAGTTGGAAATCATGTGCTGGATTGGCTCACAAGAGTCTTCTGCGGCTTCAAAATCTTTGTGTGTTAGATCTTTAAGCAAAGCTAATACGTCTTGCGAGTCAAAAATGGAAAAACCAGGGCGATAACCCAAGGCAGCATATTCTTTGCGAATGATGTTCAACCCTAGGTTATGAAAAGTCGATACCGTAAGGCCGCGTCCTGCTTTGCCCTCTACCAGCTGTCCAACTCGCTCTTTCATCTCGCGTGCTGCCTTATTGGTAAAGGTCAGGGCCAATATCTGATGGCCTTTTAGACCACACTCATCAATCAAATAGGCGATCTTGCGGGTGATTACACTGGTCTTGCCTGATCCAGCACCCGCCAATACCAGTACCGCGCCACTGATGGCTTCCATGGCTTCTTGCTGACGGGGGTTTAATCGGCTCACTCGAGTCTCTTTGAAGATAACAAATTAGGGCGCAGATTATAAAAGATTCGAAGCCTACCTGCATGCCTTATTTACGTTGATAAATCACATGATAAACCAAACCTACCAACAAGCTGCCACCAATGATATTACCGACAATGACTGGCACAAGATTGGCAAAGAAGCCAGTCCAGGTCAGCGTCATGGCCATTTCATAGGCACCGAACTGTTGTTCTAACATGGCCATGGGGATAATAAACATATTGGCTATGCTATGTTCAAAGCCTGCAGCAACAAAAGCCGTAATAGGGAAAATAATCACCACAGCTTTATCAACAATGGTACGCCCCGCTGCAGCCATCCAGACAGCTAGGCACACCAACACGTTGCATAAAACACCACGAAAAAAGGCTTCTTGCAAGGTAAGCTGGGTCTTCGCTTCTGCGATAGCTACGTATTTGTGGGCGATAGCGCCTTCCATCATCGCCGTATGACCTGACCAGAACACCAACAAGGCTAAACCTGCAGCACCAATGAAATTACCAAAGCAAACAATGCTCCAATTGCGCAGCACCTCACCTGTAGTCACCTTACCATCAGCCCAAGCCATGACGATGAGGTTATTGCCTGTGAATAATTCGGCACCAGCCACGACTACTAGCAATAGGCCCATACAAAACACCAGGCCGCCTAACACTTGCCCAGTGGCAAACGACAGGCTGGCATCGGCTTTAATTAACACAAAAAACACAGCGCCTAGACCAATAAAAGCACCTGCCAAAATACCCAACATCAACATAGGCAATAAGGGCAATCTGGCTTTATTAACCCCGACATTTTCAACACGCTCAGCAATTTGGGCAGGCGAAAAGGCATCAAACCCGTACATTTCTGACATAAACCTCTCCTTTGGGCAGTAATGCTGCTAGCAACACGATTAGCTTAAGTAGTCTTTATTCTCGCTTCCGCAGCCGCCACATGCAAACTAGCAGCTGGCACAGAATCAGGATTAAGAGATATAGAATCGATACCACATGCCACCAAAAACTCAGTAAATTCCGGATGATCTGATGGTGCCTGACCACAAATACCCACCTTACAACCATGTTTGTGAGCCTCTTCGATAACTTGAGCAATCATGCGTTTTACCGCTTCATCTCTAGCGTCAAACATGGGTTTAAGTTCTGCCGAATCGCGGTCGATCCCCAAAACCAACTGCGTCAAATCGTTACTACCAATAGAGAAACCGTCAAAGCGCTGAGCAAACTGATCTGCCAAAATGACGTTGGCGGGAATTTCACACATGACATAAACTTGCAGCCCATTTTCGCCACGTTTTAGTCCAGCTTCTGCCATCACAGCCAATACCTGGTCGGCTTCTTTAGGGGTACGGCAAAATGGAATCATGACAATGATATTGTCAAAACCCATGGTTTCTCGCGCTTTAACTAGGGCTTCACACTCTAGCTTGAAAGCCTCGCGATAGCGTTCATGGTAATAACGCGAAGCACCGCGCAAACCCAGCATGGGGTTTTCTTCTTGTAGCTCAAAATCTTCACCTGCCAAAAGGCCGCGGTATTCGTTCGACTTATAGTCAGACATACGCACAATCACTGGCCGCGGATAAACGCTGGCCGCTATCTTGCCAACGCCCATAGCCAAGTTGTCTACGAAGTAGTCCCTTGGCCTTTCATACCCCGTCACTAACTCGGCTAGCTTGTTGCGAGTTTCTTCATCGGTCACCTTTTCGGGGTGCAACAAAGCCATAGGGTGGGCACCAATAAGACTAGAAATAATGAACTCTATACGTGTTAAACCAATGCCAGCATTGGGCATGGCCCACCAACGCAAGGCAGAGTCTGGCATGGCTATGTTAAGCATAATATCGGTTTCGGTAGCAGGGATTTTTTGCAAATCTATCTGCTCACACACATAGGGTAAAGCGCCATCAAATACCTTACCCACGGCACCATCGGCACAGCTTAATGTCACTTGTCGGCCTTCTTCTAATAACTGCGTGGCCTGTGCTGTACCAACAATGGCAGGAACCTTGAGTTCGCGACTAACTATGGCAGCATGACTAGTAGGGCCACCGGTATCAGTAATAATGCCCGAGGCTTTGCGCATGACTGGCACCCAATCAGGGTCTGTGCGCTGGGCCACTAACATGGCTCCCTCAGGAAATTGTTCTATATCAGCAGGGCTATCTATCTTGCATACGGAACCAGTTGCAATAGCCGAGCCAACACTGGCACCCTTGAGCAATAACTCGGAGCTGCCCTGCAAATGATAGTCAAACAGCTGGCTATGGGATGCCTGGGATTGCACGGTTTCTGGCCGTGCTTGCACGATATACAGCTGCCCCGTAAGACTGTCTTTGGCCCACTCCATATCCATGGCACAAGCATAATGGGACTCGATCAACTGCGCCCAGCGAGAGAGTAGCAGCACCTCATCATCATTGAGTACCAATTGATGCTGTTCGTTTTCACTAGTATCCAAGGTGCGCGTGTTATCCTCGGCATTATCGTCATACACCATTTTCACTAGCTTACTACCTAGCTGGCGCTCCACAATGGGGCGTAAATGATCATGCGCAAGGTGGGGCTTGTAGACCATAAATCGGTCTGGTGTTACTGAGCCTTTAACAATGGTTTCACCTAAACCCCAAGCGCCATTAATCAGCACCATGCTGGGGCAGCCGGTTTCTGTATCAAGACTGAACATTACGCCAGCGCACTCCGACTCCAGCATTTGTTGCACGCCAACAGACAGCGCTACCTGGTCATGGGCAAAACCTTGTGCCTGACGGTAGACAATAGCTCTATCGGTGTACAAGGAAGCAAAACATAGACGACAAAAATTTAACAGGTCGTCAGCGCCGGTAACGTTTAAATAGCTCTCTTGCTGTCCAGCGAAGCTGGCTTCTGGCAAGTCCTCTGCCGTGGCCGAACTACGCACAGCAACACTAGGCTCAGGGCTACCCAAACGTTGCCCCAATTCAATGTAGGCCTGCTCAATAGCTTGTTGCTGTTCGGGCAAGAAGTTACCAGCGGCCACTAAGCCTCTTATTTGACTGCCTACTGCGGCTAAATTGCTATTGTCTGAGTGTATCTGCAGCAACAAATCAGCCACTGGTTTCTGCAAAGCATTTTGTTGCATGAAGTCGCGAAATAGCTGCGCCGTAGTAGCAAAGCCTATTGGCACTCGTACACCCTGACTTTGCAACTGACCGATCATTTCGCCAAGGCTGGCATTTTTACCACCTACTTCTGCTACCTTGCTGTTGTCTACTTCTTCATACCAACGAATATAGCTATCGCTTGCCAAACTTTGCATACCTTTGTCTCCAACTAATTCCATCTATCGAGTCTACTTTTAGTCTACTCTCATGAGGTGTCGGAACAAATATCTAAATTAACGCATATTAAGTTAGATCAATATAAAGCCGCTTAGGTGCCACTTAACAAACTCAATTGTCGATAGCTAAGGGCTTCTAATAGCGCTCCTCGAGCGATGCTTTCCTCACCATTCAAATCCGCAATAGTGCGTGCTACCCGCAGCACCTTGTGCATGGCGCGTGGCGACATTACAAAACGTTTAGCAGCGTCCAATAATAAGTTCTGCTCTGCCTCTTCTAGGCCTGCTACCTGCTGCAACTGATCACTCGTTAGCTCACCATTGAAACAACCTTGTCGCTGTATTTGCAGGTCATGGGCCTTAGCCACCATTATTCTGGCCGCTGTACTGTCCATGCCGGCAACTGGGCGCAGTATGCTTTTGCTATCGGGACGCTGTACAGCCAACTGCAAATCAATACGGTCCAGCAAAGGCCCAGACAAACGCTGGCGATAACTAGCCACCTTAGTAGGGCTACAACGGCAATCCACTTCGGCATCGCCATAGTAACCGCAAGGGCAAGGGTTGGTGGCGGCAATAAGTAGGAACTTGGCAGGCAGATGCAATTGCTGCTGCGCTCTTACGACATGTACCCAACCGCTTTCCAGAGGCTGGCGTAAGCTATCCAGCACATGGCGTGGAAACTCAGCCAATTCATCTAAAAACAATACGCCACGATGAGCACGGCTTATTTCTCCAGCTTTCGGCATGCGCCCACCGCCCACCAAAGCTGCCGCCGAAGACGTATGGTGCGGTGACCGCCATGGCACCTGCTGCCACTGCTTAGCATCAAACTCACCTAGGCTAGAACGAATTGCGCCGACTTCCATAGCGTGCTCCTCTGACAAGGATGGCAACAAGGCGTGTAAGCGTTTTGCTAACATAGTTTTACCGGTACCTGGCGGCCCTGCGAGCAATGCCGCGTGAAACCCTGCCGCCGCAATCACCAATCCACGTTTAGCTTGCTCTTGACCTTGAACATCTTTTAAATCAAGTTGCTGTGTCGTGGTTGCTGGCGCCTTAGCGCGCTGATGCCACTGGATTTTTTCTGGATAAAATAGCCATTGGCACAGCTCATTTAAATTGCTCGGAGCCATCACTCTAGCACCTTGGGGCATCGCCGCTTCGTCAGCATTGGGTAGCGCTGTGACTAATTTCCTTTCGGCGCTCTGACAAGCAACAGCCGCACTAAGGACACCAGGACAGGGCTTTAGCTCAGAACTGAGAGCCAACTCTGCCAAAAACTCCAAACGCGTTACGCTTTCATCTGGAATTTGTTGCGAGGCCACCAAGATGCCCATGGCAATCGCCAAGTCAAAGCGGCCGCCTTCTTTAGGCAAATCTGCTGGAGCTAGGTTAATGGTAATGCGCTGCATGGGATAGTCAAAACCAGCATTGATGATAGCACTGCGTACGCGATCTTTACTTTCACGTACGGCTGTTTCCGCTTGGCCAACGATGTTGACGGCAGGTAAACCAGAGCTTAAATGCACTTCGACACGCACCAAAGGTGCATCTATACCCACGTGGGCACGTGTATGGATTATAGCTAATGACATATTATTCATCCTTGATTATTGCGTCACTAACTAGCAGTATAGTTAATATAACGGTATCCGAGTTGCTTTTATCAAATCAGTTGCCAACCTTAACTAGTTCGAAACCCATCAAAAATAATAAATCATGTCACAGAAAAAACCCCTCGCACTCATCGACGACGACAGTGATATCCGCCAGCTGTTGAGCCAATACATGGCCAAACAGGGTTATGAGGTAGCGGCTTTTGCCGATGGGGAAAGCTTTTTGCAGGAGGACTTCGGTAATTATTCGCTGGCCATTCTAGATATTGGTTTGCCGGGTATAGATGGTCTCAGCGTGTGCCGCCAACTACGCCAAAGTAGCGACCTTCCCGTCATTATGCTAACGGCTGCCAGTGACGATCTAGACCGAATTTTAGGTTTGGAGCTAGGTGCCGACGATTATATGGGTAAACCTTTCAACCCCCGGGAACTACTGGCTCGAGTAAAAGCTCTTTTACGCCGAGTAGAAAAACTGGCCCCGGCTCTCACCAATACTGCGCAGCTTTCCATTAATCACCAGTTAAGAACAGTGATGCTCAGTGACAAGCCCCTGTCACTCACTGGCGCAGAATTTGACCTACTGGCGCTATTAGCGCAACACCAAGGTCAGGTGGTTAGCAAAGACGATATAAGCAAGGCTCTACACGGAAGGCCTAGTTCTCCTTTTGATCGCGCTATCGACACCGCTGTAAGCCGCTTACGTAGTAAGCTTAGCGAGCAATACCCTGATGCTATTCAAAATGTCCGCGCCAAGGGCTACGTATTGGTTATTCCATGTCGCTAACTGCTCGTATACGCGACAAACTACTGCCAAATAGTATATTTGCACGCATGAGTTTGGTCTTGTTAATTGGCATATTTGTCGCCCAATCACTGGGCACTTGGTTATGGATTGAGCAGCTCAAAGATAGCGAAAGAAAGCGTTTAATTGAAGTTTCCCAAAATATGGGCTCACGCATTGGCCAGACCATTCAGTTTTTCACCAAGTTGCCTAAACAATATCAACATATTGTATTAGATCAGCTACGTGACATGGGCGGTACACGTTATTTTGTTTCAGTGAACCCTACTCATATTGCGCTACCAAATATAAACCAGAACGAATTTTCTGAATTGGTGCGCGAACAACTTCAAACTAACATTAGCGCACAAATAGGCGGCAAGAGTGGCTTAGATATTCAATTTGTGCGTTTTAATGATTTGAAAATTCTATCTGGTGAGAACCGCATGGTGGACTTACCACCTAAGTGGAAACGTTTCGCTTTATTTGAGCCCAGCGATCAAAGCCCCATTGTGGTGGTGCAATTACCCGTTAATGAGAGCTGGATGTACCTAGCAACACCGGTACCTTCAGGTAAGGTGCTTGTTGGCGTTAATTGGCTCACCACCGAGCGCCTCATCAGCATCGCTGTTGTATCCCTGACGGTACTGATACTCACCTTGTTTTTAGTCCGCTGGGTAGTCCGGCCTTTACGCCTGCTAGCGCGCCAAGCTCAACATATTGGCAGTGGTCGCAAGCCTCAACAGCTGGAAGAACAAGGCACTCGAGAAATGATTGCGACAGTGCGTGCTTTCAACACCATGAGCAAACGTATTCAGAAGTTTATCAACGATCGAGAGCGATTGTTTGCCGCCATTTCCCACGATTTAAAAACCCCACTTACCAGAGCCCGCTTACGCGCTGAAATGCTTGAAGACGAGTCTACCAAGGCCGCTTTGATTGGTGATTTGGAAAACCTTGATGCTATGGTTAAGGGTAGCTTGCAGCTTGTCAAAGAAGGTATCGTGCATGAAAACCCTTTGCAGGTGAACATAAGCAAAATGTTATTTGAACTTGCCGAAAAACAAAAAATTTATGGCTTGCCCGTTAACATCGAGCTAGAACCCAATCTACAATTGGAAGGCCGCCCCATGGCCCTAGAAAGGCTTTTTACCAATTTGATCGACAATGCCCTAGAGTACGGTCGCGCCGCTTTTATCCACGCTTGGCAAGATAATCATCACTTATACATAGATATTAGTGACCCAGGCCCAGGCTTATCTGACAAGGACAAGGAACGCGTTTTTGAACCCTATTTTCGTATTGACCAAAAGCCAAGCAACGAACATTCGGGACTGGGTTTATCTATTGCACGCAGCATTGCCAATTTCCATGGGGGAGAACTAACACTTAAAAACCGACCCTCAGGCGGATTAATAGTCGCACTTCATTTCCCTTTGTAACACTTTGTAACACTCAGCCACGTTGTGGCGCAGTTAACACCCTACACTGCCAATACCGAATAACTATTGCACAAAAAAGTTCGGCATATAAATAATAACGAGGACTTTCTCAATGAATTTCAAATTAAGCGCATTGGCAGCCGCTACAGCACTAGCATTAAGCCCAGTAACACAAGCAGGTGAAGTAGAAGTTTTACACTATTGGACCAGTGGTGGCGAAGCCGCTAGCGTAAACTACCTAAAAGACAAACTAGCTAGCGAAGGCGTAAGTTGGAGCGATTTCGCCGTAGCTGGCGGCGGTGGCGAAAGCGCCATGACCGTACTAAAGTCTCGCGCAATTTCTGGTAATCCACCAACTGCAGCGCAAATTAAAGGCCCTTCTATCCAAGAATGGGGCGAGCTTGGCTTTCTAGCTAGCATCAATGACGTTGCTGAACGTGACAACTGGGATGAGCTTCTTCCAAGCGTAGTTTCTGACGTCATGAAATACAATGGCGAATACGTTGCCGCCCCTGTCAACGTACACCGTGTGAACTGGTTATGGGCCAACCCAGAAGTGTTCCAAAAAGCCGGTGCCAGCATTCCGACAACATGGGATGACTTCTTGGTGCAAGCGCAAAAGCTAAAGGACGCGGGTTATATTGCTCTAGCTCATGGTGGCCAGGCCTGGCAAGATGCTACCGTATTTGAAGCCGTAGTACTTGGCGTAGGTGGCCCAGAATACTATCAACAGGCTTTCGTTGAATCTAACATACAAGCCTTGGACAGTGACACTACACGCAAAGTGTTTGAAACCTTTGGTCAGTTACGCCAGTATATCGATACTAATTCTCCAGGCCGTGACTGGAACGTAGCGACTTCTATGGTTATCAACGGCGAAGCCGGTATGCAAATCATGGGTGACTGGGCGAAAGGTGAATTTACTGTAGCCAACAAGCAGCCTGGCACTGATTACGTTTGTGTAGCAGCCCCAGGTACATCCGGTAGCTTCACTTTCAACGTGGACTCCTTTGCTTACTTTGCACAAGGTGATGCTGACAAGACCTCTGCCCAAAAGGCCATGGCAAGTGCCATCCTAAGCACCGACTTCCAAGAAGTGTTTAACCTTAACAAGGGTTCTATTCCTGCTCGTCTAGGCATGGATCGATCAGCTTTTGATGCTTGCGCTCATGCTTCAATGGATGCCTTTGTTTCCAGTTCACAAACGGGTGGTCTAGTGCCTAGTTTTGCCCATGGCATGGCAGTATCAGAAGCAATTTCCGGCGCCATCTATGATACGGCTACCAACTACTTCAACTCCACAGATAGCGCCGAGCAAGGCGTACAACAGCTAATTGCTGCTATCTCCGCCGCGCAATAACTGCCGGCTTTAAGCGCCACATCTTGTGGCGCTTTTTTTCCTTCTTAATTAATTCTCTTTAAGGGACACTACCATGCTTCGATACCTGGAACGTAGCCTACCAAGGCTGGTTCTGGCGCCGACTGCCATCGCCATGTTTGTATGCATGTATGGCTTTATCGCTTGGACCGCTGGTTTATCTCTCACAAAAAGCCGCATGCTACCGCAATGGGAGTTTGTCGGTTTTGATCAATATGCGCGCTTATTTGCCAATCCACGCTGGCATGTGGCTTTAGACAACTTGTTGATATTCATTGCTTTATTTATCGGTATATCTCTTGTTTTAGGCCTATTACTGGCCATATTTTTAGATCGTAAAGTACGCGCCGAAGGAACCTTGCGAACTATTTACCTTTACCCCATGGCCATATCTTTTGTGGTCACAGGTACGGCTTGGAAATGGATTTTAAACCCAGGTTTAGGCATAGAAAAACTAGTTCGCGATATGGGCTTTAGTAACTTTGAATTTCGCTGGTTAGTAGAACAGGATATGGCCATTTATACCATTGTAATCGCCGCTGTTTGGCAATCCAGTGGCTTTGTAATGGCCATGTTTCTAGCGGGTCTACGGGGTGTTGACGAATCCCTAATAAAGGCAGCGCAGCTAGATGGTGCATCGGTTATACAAACCTATTGGCATGTTATCTTGCCGATTATGAAGCCAGTGTTTTTTGGTGCTGTGGTCATTCTTTCGCATATAGCCATCAAGAGCTTTGATCTGGTACAAGCTCTCACCGGAGGTGGCCCTGGTTACTCATCAGATCTACCAGCAAACTTCATGTATACCTTCGCATTTAGCCGAGCCCAAATGGGTCTAGGTGCTGCAAGTGCCATGGTAATGCTAGCCGGTGTGCTCGCTATTTTAGTGCCATATCTTTACTCTGAACTAAGGACGAAAAAAGTATGACACAGTCAAAACAACTAATGGGCAGGGCCTTCATCTACAGCTTGCTGTTAGGCTTTGCCATCATCTACTTGGCCCCTTTGTACGTCATGCTTGTGACCTCTTTCAAAGATATTGAAGAGATTCGCACAGGTAATATTTTGGCTTTACCCAATACACTAAACTTTAGTGCTTGGAGCAAAGCTTGGAGCACGGCCTGTACGGGTGGTGATTGCCATGGTCTAGCACCCTATTTCTGGAACTCCATTCGCATTGTGGTGCCGTCTCTAGTCATTTCTACCTTGATAGGCGCTCTTAACGGTTACGTACTCGCACAGTGGCAATTTAAAGGCTCCAATTTCTTATTTGGTGCCTTGTTATTGGGCTGTTTTATCCCCTTTCAGGTGATCTTGCTCCCCATGGCCAAATTACTAGCTTGGGTTGGCCTAGCAAATACAGTTCCGGGTCTGGTGAGTGTGCACGTCATATACGGCGTTGCCTTTACAACCTTATTTTTCCGCAACTACTACGTCGCCATTCCTAATGAATTAGTCCGTGCAGCGCGCCTAGACGGGGCAGGTTTTTTTGCCATTTTTTGGCATGTATTCCTACCCATGTCGACACCTATTTTTGTGGTCACAGTGATTTGGCAATTCACCCAAATATGGAATGACTTCTTATTTGGTGTGGTTTATTCCGGCCCTGGCACACAACCAATAACCGTAGCCCTCAATAATCTGGTAAACACCAGTGTTGGCGGCAAACAGTACAACGTCGATATGGCTGCTGCCATCATCGCAGCCCTGCCAACGTTGGTTGTTTATTTACTTGCAGGCAAATATTTCGTGCGCGGCCTGACGGCTGGCGCAGTAAAAGGTTAACCCCAATAGAGAAGACATAACATGGGTGCAATTAATATACAAAACCTCACCAAGTCCTATGCTGATACGCAGGTTCTAAAAGGTATCAATCTTGATATTAACAATGGTGAATTTCTCATACTCGTAGGGCCATCCGGCTGTGGCAAGTCCACCTTAATGAACTGCATAGCAGGCCTAGAGGAAATCACCAGCGGTGACTTATTTATCGGCGACGACAATGTCACAGAGCTAAGTCCTGCTGAACGTGATATTGCCATGGTATTCCAGTCCTATGCGCTATATCCGACCATGTCCGTAGCGCGCAACATTAGCTTTGGCCTAGAAATGCGTAAATACCCCAAGCATGAAATAGAGGCCACGGTACAAGAAGTTGCCAAGTTACTCCAGATTGAACATTTACTTAACCGTAAACCTAGCCAGTTGTCCGGTGGCCAGCGCCAGCGCGTTGCCATGGGTCGAGCCCTAGCCCGCTCGCCACGGGTATTCTTGTTCGATGAGCCCTTATCGAACCTTGATGCCAAGCTACGCGTAGAAATGCGTACCGAAATCAAGAAGCTGCATAAGCGCCTAGGTACTACCATAGTCTATGTCACCCACGATCAAGTGGAGGCGATGACTTTGGCCGATCGTATAGCCGTGATGAAAGATGGTGTCGTGCAGCAGTTTAGTAGCCCCTATGAAATCTATAACGATCCCGCTAACCGCTTTGTCGCTGACTTTATGGGCTCACCCTCCATGAACTTTGTTGATTGTGTGGTGTTTAATGACAAACTAGTCATCGAGTCCGCAGGACAGCGTGATGAGTTGCCCATTCCAAACAGCGAAGCCTTGCAAGCGTCTGGCTTAGAAAACGTCATCTTAGGGCTGCGCCCAGAGATGATTACCGAGCCTAAGCCATATAAAGAATCGACTTACATCACCCATATGCAACTTGCCGTACAGGTAACCGAACCAACCGGTCCTGATACTTTGGCCTTTGGTGAATGGAACCAGCAGGAAATACAAGCGCGCCTATCACCAGAAATCGGCGTGCAAGCCGAAAACCACAGTACGATCGACATTCAAGTGGATACCAGTAAGGCCGTCTTATTTCACCCCAAATCTGGCGAACGTATCTAGTCGCACCATTATAGCGCCACCCTAAGTAACCAGGCACCAGAATGGTGCACTGGTTGCTTTCTTGTCTTCTCGCAAACCCGACTATACCAGTAAAACACCCTAAAAAATTCCTTGGCACAATCCCTGCATGACTTGATCTTGTGCAATGTATTTTCGGGGTGGTAAAACCATTAGCTGTGATACAATGTCTAAAACAATCTGCAGAACAAGGGGAACCACATGAAATTGGTTAGTGCCATTATCAAACCATTTAAGCTGGACGACGTTCGTGAAGCCTTATCCGAAATTGGTGTACAAGGTGTCACAGTCACAGAAGTTAAAGGTTTTGGCCGTCAAAAGGGTCACACAGAACTATACCGTGGCGCCGAATACGTGGTGGACTTCCTACCTAAAGTGAAGATCGAAGCGGCTGTCGATGACAACCAAGTCGATCAGGTTATCGAAACTATTAGCAACTCTGCCAATACGGGCAAAATTGGTGATGGTAAAATATTTGTAGTTAACCTAGAGCAGGCTATCCGCATCCGTACCGGTGAAACAGGCCCTGAAGCGCTATAGTCTTCAACACAGGTATTGAATACGCATTGGCCCTTGCAGATCCGCATATTTGTACTAGGGTTAATGCTTTAATCAAGTCAGGTTTTCCAGTATAGTTGGATGGATCTCCTCTTGGTGAGAAAATAACAACTAAAATAAAGTGGCTTAACCACCATAACTATTCACCGATGCTCATGAAACAAACTGGATTCCGTCTCGACTTCATTGTCATTCTTTTGCTTTGCGCTGCCTTGCTGGCTGGCGCCCTGTATATGGAATTTGCTATGGGCATGGACCCATGCATGTTGTGCATGAGTCAGCGCTTTGTTTATGTTGGTATCGCCTTCACTGCTTTACTAGCAGCCCTGCACAACCCTATCTTTGGCGGTCACAAACGTTACGGCGCTATTATTACCTTATTTGCTCTATGCGGGTTAGGGCTAGCTATTCGTCAGCTATATTTGCAAGGTTTGCCAGAAGACCAAGTACCAGCTTGCGGACCTAGCTTTAGCTATATGGTTGAAGCCTTTCCTTTTACCGAAGTGCTTACTGCTATGATCCAAGGGTCTGGCTCTTGTGCCGAGGTACAATGGACCTTCTTGGGAATTTCCATTCCTGGTTGGAGCCTAGTCATGTTCACGCTACTAGGCCTAAATGGTTTGCGCCTAACCATGACACGCACCAAAATCCTACTAGTCTAGATAAACCACACCACGGCTTGTAGGCATAATAACGCCATCACGCCAGCCACAATATCGTCTAGCATAATACCTACACCGCCATGCACATGCTTATCTAACCAGCGGATAGGCCAAGGCTTGATGATGTCAAAAAAGCGAAACAATACGAAGCCTAAGAGCAACCAGCCCCAGCCGGCAGGCGCCCACAACATAGTGATCCACATACCAACAAATTCGTCCCAAACAATACCACCGTGATCATGTACACCTATGTCGGCGGCGGTTTTACCGCAAAGATAAATACCCACGATGCTACTTACCAGTATCACTAACAGATAGTTAGTAATACTCAAATGAGCCAAGGGTAAGTACAGTACGCAGGCGGCCAAGGTACCAAAGGTACCGGGGGCTTTGGGTGCTGCGCCACTGCCGAAGCCGAAAGCCAAAAGATGTACGGGGTTACGCCAATTCGGTTTTACTGGTACGGTCATGGTTCAAATTCTCGCTATATCTGTATATGGTGTTTACGCAAAACGGCTAAAAATGCTGCCAGCCCAGATTATCTGGCATGGGTATAGCTTGTCCATCACGCTCTAGTCGTAAGCCTGCTGTTGGCTCTATCTGGCCTATACGGCTTATTGGCAAGTCATGCAGGGCTGCATAATCTTGTATCGCTGGACGCCATTGCCGAGGCAGGGTGAAGCACAGTTCAAAGTCTTCGCCACCGGCAAGGGCTAATTGTTCTTGTTCCGTAGCTGGCACTTTGGCAGCCAATTCCTTGGATATTGGAAGCTGCTCCAAGCTGAGAGTAGCGCCTACTTGGGACTGGGAAATAATATGCCCTAGATCTTGCAATAGGCCATCAGATACATCAATGGCGGAGTTCGCCTTGCCAAGCAACCACTGCCCCAATGCAAGGCGCGGGGTAGGGTTAAAAAAGCGTTGTGCTAAGTAGCTAGTCGCAGCGGCATCCTCATGCACACACGCCAAGCCACCGGCAGCATCACCAAGGTAACCACTAACATAGACGTCATCGCCTACTTGTGCGCCATTGCGCTGCAATGCCTGCCCTGTTGGCACCCAACCCATGACCTGAATACTAATAGCTAAAGGGCCACGTGTGGTATCACCGCCTGCCAAGGCTATGCCGTAGGTTTGTGCCATATGTACTAAACCGTCACTAAAACCTTGTAAAAAGTCTTCGTTATAGTCCGGTAAGGTTAGGCAAAGAGTGAACCAGGCAGGCTTGGCGCCCATAGCAGCCAAATCACTTAAATTGGCAGCCAAGCAGCGTTGTGCAATATGCGCAGCAGGCATGTCGGCTAAAAAATGAATGCCGGCAACAAGAGTATCGGCACTGATTGCCAACTGCTGCCCGATAGGTATATCCAGCAGCGCACAATCATCCCCAGGCCCTAAAGCCATGGGGACAGGTGCTTGCAGCTGAGGGCGCTGGAAGTAGCGCTTTATAAGATCAAATTCGCCCGTTGACGACATGATTTAGGACTTGCGTGCAGCCACTTCGGTCTGGCGATGTTGGGCCGCCAGCTTGTCGAGGATACCGTTCACGTACTTGTGACCATCGGTAGCGCCAAACACTTTGCCTAGCTCTACACATTCATTAATCACAACACGATAAGGTACCGCTACGGAATCGCTTAGTTCAAAAGCACCCATGCGCAAGATATTGCGCTCGATAGGGTCTAGGTCCGTCAATTCACGGTCCAAGTGCTCAGCTACCATGGCGTCTAGCTCATCAGTTTGCTTGGCAACACCACGCAAAATGGCACTAAACATACGTTTATCAGCGTTTTTGAAATCTTGCTCGGCAAGAAATTCGGCTTCCACATTAGTGGCTGTGTCATCGTTCATATGCAGCTGATAAAGAGCCTGTAAGGCTAGTTCACGGGCAGCACGGCGACGGTCTGGGCGTTTATTTTCGCTCACGAATTAAGCCTCTAGTTGACGTAATAGGCTAACCATTTCCAAAGCGGAAATAGCGGCTTCTTCGCCTTTGTTGCCTGCTTTTGTACCAGCACGCTCAATGGCTTGTTCGATGGAGTTAACAGTCAGTACGCCATTGGTTACAGGAATACCGCTATCCAAGGTTACTTTGCCAATACCAGAAGAAGCTTCACCAGATACGTACTCAAAGTGTGGTGTACCACCACGGATAACCGCTCCCAAAGCAATGATAGCATCATCTTTGCCCTGCTGAGCAATCTTTTGTGCAGCCAAAGGAATCTCAAAAGCACCTGGCACGCGTACCACGCGGATGTTTTCAGCATCAACACCGTGACGCACTAGGCAATCGATGGCGCCGTCAACCAAGCTTTCAACAACAAAAGCGTTAAAGCGGCCAACAACTAGGGTGTAGTGGCCATTTGCATCGTTAAAACGGCCTTCAATATTAGTAACAGACATGTTTATCTCCCTAAGCCCTTAGGCCTCACAAGTAATGTATTCTTCAATTTCTAGGTCAAAACCAGAAATTGCATTGTATTTCATTTCGGTGCTCATCAAGCGCATCTTATGCACGCCCAATTCACGTAAAATTTGTGCCCCGGTACCGACGTTCAAAAACGCGCCAGAGCCTGTGGTATGGGGTGGACGAGTAGGCGCATCTGGACGAAAAAAGTCTTCAATGCTAGGGCCAACACGGGTTTCACTACGGCCCAACAATACCATCACGCCACTGCCTTCTTCGGCAATTCGCTTCAGTACCGATTGCGCAGACCATTTTGGTCGGCCGTTAGTGGCGCCAACAATGTCTCGCAGCATATCCGGCATATGTACACGCACCAAGGTCGCTTGGTTTTGTTCTACCCGACCTAGAGTCACCGCTAGGTGGGTGTTACCCAAAATTGTGTCACGGTAGATATGCAGATCAAATTCTACATCTTCAAAAGTAATTTTTTGTTCTTCCACTTTTTCAATGGTGCGTTCGTTGCGGCTACGGAACTGAATCAAATCGGCAATAGTACCAATTTTTAAGTCATGCTCTTTAGCAAACTCAAACAAATCATCACGGCGCGCCATGGTACCGTCATCATTCATAATTTCCACAATGGTGGCAGATGGCGCAAAACCAGCTAAACGTGCTAGGTCACAACCGGCTTCAGTATGGCCAGCACGAGTCATAACACCACCTTCACGAGCCATGATTGGAAACACGTGCCCAGGTTGTACAATGTCCTCTGCCTTTACATTTGCAGCCACGGCGGTACGCACAGTATAGGCACGGTCGGCAGCAGAAATACCTGTAGTCACCCCTTCGGCGGCTTCAATGGAAACAGTAAAGTTAGTGTCGTAGGCGGTGCCGTTATGCTTCGCCATCAATGGCAAGTCCAGCTTTTCGCAATGTTCACGGGTCAAGGTTAAGCAAATTAGGCCGCGGGCATTTTTCGCCATAAAGTTAATATCTTCTGGGCGCACCTGCTCGGAAACCATGACTAGGTCACCTTCATTTTCGCGATCTTCATCATCCATGAGGATGATCATCTTACCTTGGCGCAGGTCGTCAATTAGCTCTACGGTGGTATTCATTTCCATGCTGTCACCTCAAACGCTGACCTAAAATTCGCAAGGCCTCGCGTATTCTTAAATTCTTGGGGATTTAGGGGCCATATTGTGCCAGAAAACGGCTCATTTAGGTAGCAGGTAGGTCGTGCTTTAGCCCGACATTAGTCATTTATATGCGACATTGTTGGACTGAAGTCCAACCTACAAATCGACACTTAGGAGCAGATCTTCGCCTATCCGAGCAAACTCCTGAAACTCACCTTGCCAGGCATCGGCCAATTTCTCGTGTGCCTGATTGAATAACGGCAGCCCAGTAGAGCCTAAAAATTTAGGCGCTACAAACACTTGTAGGTTATCCAGCAAGCCTTCGCGCATAAAACTGGCATTGAGACTAGCACCGGCTTCCAACATGATTTGCTGACAACCTCGTTGCGCTAACAGGTCGATTGCTGCTTGCAGCTGAATCTTACCTGCCTTAGGGCCTGCCACCTGAGTTTCTACTACCTGCACCTCCACACCCTTATCCTGATAGGCAGTATGAGCTTGCGCATCAGCATTGGTGGTCAAGAGCAACACCGGGCCAGGCAAGGTAAACAATTTGCAATCTAGGGGAGTGCGCAAGGGCGCATCAATAATCACTCGCAAAGGTTGCTTGATGCGTGCGGACTGTTCTTCTGGCACACCGGCAGACAATAATTCTTGGTTACGGCTATTCATGCTCGGATTATCCGATAACACGGAACCTAACCCCGTCACCACGGCACAGCTTTGGGCGCGCATTAAATGCACTCGCGCGCGGGCAGCAGGGCCGGTAATCCATTGGCTCTCGCCCGATGCCATAGCGGTACGGCCATCTAGACTACAAGCAAGCTTACTAAACACATAGGGCTTGCCGGTGGCCATAAAGTGCATAAAACCAGGGTTAACTGCTTGGCATTGGTCTTCTAACACGGGGCCGATGACATCGATGCCTGCTGCCAATAATTGCTGCAAGCCCTTTCCTGCTACTTGCGGATTAGGATCCTGGCAGCCATAAACGACGGCGGCGACGCCAGCCTCAATTAAACCTTGGCTACAAGGCGGTGTGCGACCAAAATGGCTACAGGGTTCCAAGGTCACATAGGCTGTTGCGCCTCGCGCCCGTTCGCCAGCGTCTTTTAGCGCCATGATTTCGGCATGGGGGCCACCCGCTTCTTGAGTGTGGCCTTGTCCCACCAACACACCATCACGCACCAGCACACAACCAACGGCTGGGTTAGGTTTAGCGATGCCCCAAGCCAAGCGTGCTTGATCAAGGGCTAGGTGCATGTAGTCTTGGTGGTTAATCATAATGCTCTTGTTCCAAGCGTTCGATTTCGGCGCGGAATTCGTTCAAGTCTTTAAAGCTGCGGTACACAGAGGCAAAACGCACATAGGCAACCTCGTCCAATTCGCGTAATTGCCCCATTACCGTTTCACCCAATAACTGCGTCGGTACTTCTCGCTCGCCACTGGCGCGCAGCTTGTGTTTGATGCGGTTAATAGCTGATTCGATAGCCTCAACGCCTACCGGGCGTTTTTCTAAGGAGCGCAAAATACCAGCTCGCAGCTTGTCTTCATCAAAGGGTTGGCGCGAACCGTCTTGCTTAATCACCTTGGGCATCAATAGCTCCGCCACTTCAAAGGTGGTAAAGCGCTCACTACACTCTAAACATTCGCGGCGGCGGCGGATTTGCTCTCCTTCTGCCACCAAACGCGAGTCTATTACTTTGGTTTCGTTGTGGCTGCAAAAAGGACAATACATAGGGAGATCTCAAATACCGATAGGCTAAGCGACTTATTATAAACACAAGCTTTGTTTAGAGCTAACCTAACGAGCAATTAACTGCTATGATTCCTCATCTCTTCGACCCTAAAATAGCCTTTAGGGGCACCCCATGCGAGGGAAAATGCTAACACTTACCAATTTACCACTAGCTGAGCTCGCCGCCCTAGGCGCGGCCACAACGTGGGCCTTTACGGGTTTAATCACTCAGCCACTAGTTCACCACTTTGGTGCCACAGCAACCAACCGCTATCGCATAACGGTTGCCACTGGCATGCTACTGCTACTAACGACCTTACTAGGCCTTTGGTCAACGTTAAATATGTCAGGTATGTGGCTGCTAGTATTATCGGGCCTAATTGGCATTTTCATTGGCGACACAGCCCTCATGCAAGCCTTGAAACGCATTGGCCCACGGCGTAACGCCATACTATTTTCCACCAACGCACCTATTGCTGCAGGCATGGGTTTTATCTGGCTTGGTGAAAGCTTATCCGTCAGCACCTTAATTGGCTGCGCCTTAGTTCTAGCTGGTGTTATGGTGGCTATCTGGTGGGGCAAGCGTCCCGCTTCTGCTGCAGGTGAGCATACAATGGAAAAGGTCTCTGGGCGCTTATGGGTTGGTGTAGGGCTGGGCTTGTTGGCAGCAACTGGACAAGCCAGCGGAGCCATTATTGTTAAACCTGTGTTACTAGATGGCGCTCACCCAATCGCGGCTTCAGCCATACGTGTAGGCTTTGCTGCCGTATGTATGTGGACCATGCTCGCCCTACCTATTAAGTTCGGCAAGGCGAAGAACCCCATGACCTGGCCTTGGGCACTGCGCTCGTTTATCAGCGCCAACCTAGGCCTAGTAGTGGGCATGACCCTATTGGTTTATGCCTTAAAAGAAGGTTCTGTGGGCCTAGTAACCACCCTATCGGCAACTTCGCCAATACTTATATTGCCCATCTTATGGCTGATCACTAAACAACGCCCCAACCGCTACGCCTGGCTGGGGAGCGCAACAGTAGTAGTCGGTTGCGCCATCATTTTTATTTAGATAGTGTCGGGTTGAAACCCGACCTACTGGGCTAGATAGTTGGCTAAGAACTCATCGAAGGAGTCTTGTTGCTCGGCTTCTAACTGATCTTGGTCTAGCAATGATTGCTGCGCATGGGCCTGCATTTGCGATAACAAATCTGCATCCATATCGGTATCTAGATGATATTGCTGATGCTGCTGAGCCAATTGCATGATCAGCTCAACATAAGACACTCCACGTTCCTGCATGGCTGCTAGAACTTGCGCAGAAGGCGTTTTATTAGCATCTGCAACACGCTCAGCCATAACTGAAATCGCATCCAAACAAGCTTCAGCATTAGGCATGAACGCCGCCACCTCTCTTAGCTCGGATAAAATATCATTACCCCACGCTTGCAAGCTCACAGGTCCACTACAGCGCTGTAGATTAAGACCAGGCTTGCGGCCTTCACGTACTACAGCGGCTTGGTTGGCACTGATAGTCTCGCACTCATCGTCACCGATGATAGGGCTGCCCTTAAGCAGGCACCACACCAAGAATACATTCACAAAATGAGCTTGCTGCACATCCATACCAACAGGTAAGAATGGGTTGAGATCTAGGTTACGTACTTCTACGTACTCTACGCCGCCTTCAAACAAGGCATGCACTGGCTTCTGACCAGAACGCGCCACTCGCTTAGGACGAATATCACTATAGAATTCATTTTCGATCTGTAACAAGTTGGCATTTAGCTGACGGTATTCGCCATCCACCTTTACGCCCAGCTTTTCGTACTGATCCAAAGGTGTAGAAATAGCATGTTCTAACGATTTGGCATAATTAGGTAGGTCATTAAAACAAACGTTAAGAACCGACTGCACCTTGTTGCTGTAGCCTAGGTCACTCATACGCAAAGAGGTAGCGTATGGCCCAACTAAACTTTCACCAGCACCTTTCTCCAAATCTACCGAGCGGCCGCCAACAAAACTGGCATCCAAAGCAGGGGAAGCACCAAACAAATACAATAGTAACCAAGAGTGGCGACGGAAATTTCGGATCAGGGCGAAATACTGAGCCGAATGAAAAACCTTTGGGCAGCCCGTATCCCCCATATAAGCTTGATAAGCTTGCCAAAAATCTTCTTGCGGCGAAAAGTTATAGTGAATACCAGCAATACACTGCATGATCTTGCCATAACGCCAAGCCAAGCCGACACGATATACGTGCTTAAGCTTACCCGTATTAGAACTACCATATTCAGCAATACGAATATCGTCTTCGCCATCTAGATGTCCAGGCATGCTCCCTGGCCACAGGTACTCTTGCTGCACATCTAGAGCACGAGCATTGAAGCTATGCAATTGCTGCATATAATCAACAGCCGCTTCAGGCTCGCTGAACACAGGAGTTATAAATTCTTGCAAAGCTTCGGCATAGTCGGTAGTAATGCTGCCATGGGTCAGTGCCGACCCTAAGGCCTTAGGATGGTCAGTATGAGCAATACGCCCATCACTGGCGACACGCAAACCTTCTTTTTCGATACCGCATTGTAGGTTTTGCAGGGCCGCAGCCACAGGTGTACCTTGCAAATCTGCAAGTGTCTCGGAAATGCTTTTTAGCAAAGCTTTGTCTCCCAAAGTAGGCAACTGAATAGAATTACAGCATACCTGTCATATATGTAATTAAACAAGCTAAATGCGAAGCATTATCGCTTCAAACCGGCGGCCTGTAGTTTTGCCGCCAAACTACCTAGAGCTGGCTCGGATTTTTGAGCAGCACGCTGCCCTTGATTGTGCTTTTTGTGCTGATTTTGCTCGGCGCTACGATTAGAGCCACGCTTGGCCGCTCTATTGTCATCACTAGCACCTGGCTCGTCGTCTAAGCGCATAGACAGACCTATACGCTTACGTGGCACGTCCACTTCCATAACTTTTACTTTAATGATGTCACCGGCCTTAATCAGGCTGCGCGGGTCTTTCACAAAGCTATGGGACATGGCAGAAATATGTACTAAACCATCTTGGTGTACACCCAAGTCCACAAAGGCACCAAAGTTGGTGACATTGCTTACGGTACCTTCCATAACACTGCCAACAACTAGGTCTTTAATGTCTTCAATGCCTTCGGCAAGTTTTGCCATACGAAATTCTGGGCGCGGGTCGCGGCCTGGCTTACGTAACTCGGCCAATACATCCTTAATGGTCTGCTCGCCTAAGTTATCCGCTACAAACTGCACTGGCTTCAGGCTAGTCAAACTAGCATGGCCCAATAACTCACCTACTTTTAAGCTGAGACTGTTAGCCATGTTATCGACTACTGAATAGGCTTCAGGGTGCACTGATGTCGCATCAAGTGGGTTGTCACCATGGCGAATACGTAGGAAACCTGCCGCCTGTTCAAAGGCCTTGGCACCTAAACGAGATACTTCCATCAGTTGCTTACGGTTATTAAAAGCACCATGCAAATCGCGATGGAAAACAATGTTTTCAGCCAGGCTCTTGTTCAGCCCTGCTACATGTTGCAGCAGTGGCGCTGAGGCGGTGTTCAGATCCACACCAACGTTGTTTACGCAGTCTTCCACCACGTTATCCAAGCGGCGAGCTAATTGGACCTGTGACACATCATGCTGATACTGACCCACACCAATGGCTTTGGGGTCGATCTTTACTAGCTCTGCTAATGGATCCTGCAAGCGGCGAGCAATAGACACAGCACCGCGATAACTAACGTCCAGATCAGGAAATTCAGCTGCCGCCAAAGCCGAAGCTGAGTACACAGAAGCACCAGCTTCACTTACGATAATACGTTGTGGCGCATCCGCACCTAACAGACCTTGCAACTCTTTCATCAAACGGTCGGTCTCACGCGATCCGGTACCATTACCGATGGCCACCAGTTGCACACCGTACTGCTTTATCCATTTACCTAACAGCACCAAGGATTCTTGCCATTGATTACGCGGCACATGGGGGAAGATAGTCTCAAAGGCGATAAGCTTACCCGTAGCGTCTACTACCACGGCTTTCACGCCTGTTCGCAAACCTGGGTCTAAGCCCAAGGTCACCTTGGTGCCCGCCGGGGCCGATAACAACAAGTCCTTGAGGTTATCAGCAAATACTTGAATAGCGCCGTCTTCAGCTGTTTCGCGCAAACGCGAAATAAGTGCCGTTTCTAGCTGGCTAGCTAGTTTGATACGCCAAGTCCAAGTAACCACTTCTTGCAACCACTTATCACCAGGGCGACCTTGGTTGGATATTTGCCAATAGCTACCCACACGACCTTCAAAAGGTTCATGGCCAGCATCTGACCAAACAACTTGGGCTAACAATATGCCTTCATTACGACCACGCAAAATGGCTAGGGTCCGGTGGGATGGCAGGGTCTTGAAGGCTTCCTGGAATTCAAAATAATCTTGGAATTTAGCGCCTGCTTGTTCTTGGCCAGCAATCACGCTGACTTGCCACTGGGCGCTTTGCCAGGCCTTTTCACGCAGTTCTTCTAACAAGTCTGCCGCCTGACTAAAGCGTTCCATGAGAATTTGCTTAGCGCCATCCAAGGCTTCTTTGAGCGTGGTGATTTGCGCTTCACTATTTATGAACGCAGCCGCTTCTGCCTCTGGCTCCAACATAGGATTATCCAGCAGCATATCAGCCAAAGGCTGTAAGCCAGCTTCGATGGCTATTTGCGCCTTGGTACGGCGCTTTTGTTTGTAAGGTAAATATAGATCTTCTAAGCGTGTCTTGTTGTCAGCGCTATTGATTGAAGCTTCTAGCTCCGGCGTTAACTTGCCCTGCTCAGTGATGCTTTTAAGTATCACTAGCTTGCGGCTATCCAATTCTCGTAAGTAGCCTAAACGCTCTTCTAGGGTGCGCAGCTGGGTATCATCAAGGGTACCCGTGACTTCTTTGCGATAACGGGCAATAAATGGCACCGTTGAGCCTTCATCCAATAATTTAATGGCTGCGTCTACCTGCCAGTCTTGTACCGATAGCTCTTGGGCAATTTGTTTATGAATCATGAATGTGTCTCTATATACCGGCTCTATATACCGGCTCAGTGCGCGGCTTTTGTAACTGCTGATTAGCTTTTATATGGGCGCAACCAAGAAATTTAAATTGTTCCCTTCAAATATTCTTGGCGTCGAGTTTCTGGTAGTTTTTCAATGGCATAGCGCAACATGGTACGCGGCATCGCCTGATAGTGCTGGAGTAAGAAAGCCTCCATTGTCCCTCGATCGCGGTTGCCTACCTCACGCAACCCCCAACCCACAGCTTTGTGCATCAAATCATGGGGCTCCTGTAGAAACCTTTCTGCCAGGGCTAGGGCATCGACGAAATCACCGTCTTTAATAAACCAAAAAGTAGCGATCATGGCAATACGCTTATCCCACAACAAGGTTGAGCTAGCTAACTGATACAGTAAGTCCCGTGGCTTATCTTGTAAGTAAGCGCCCACAATCTTGTGGGCAGAAGAATCCACCAAATCCCAATTATTGATATAGTCTGTGTGCTCTAGATAAGCCCCATAGACTTGCTGGCGCGCTGTTTCATCACCACGTTCAAAGCGATCCACCAATAACAAAAGAGCTAGCAAGCGGGCTTCATGGTACTGGCTTTTTAGCAAAGCCAATACGTCGGCTAAGGGCTCTGTACGTAGCCCTTTTACCTGCTTACGCAAAACGGGCACGCGAATACCAAGACACACATCACCTTCACCATATTCACCAGGTCCTGTTTTAAAAAACCGCTGAGAATGACTGGCTATTTCAGTATTGCCTAAAGCCTTTAGCTGTTTTTCTATGGATGCTTTGCTCATTTAGACATAACTCCAAATTTTATATAGCTAGCTATACACCGGCACGGTCATACAACTGCCAAGCCCGCTGTTTCCATTCTTCTGATAGTTCTGTCAAAGCACAAGCCTGCGCCATTTCCTGCCTATTACGCTGATTAAACAACAGCTGATTGAGGCGATCGATACTCCAATCTGAGTGAGGACGTTCCAGCAAAGTAATGCTGGAAGCGACGTTCACCGTGCCAGCTGCTAGTACTCGTAGGTAGTAACCGGTCATCATTTCTTCGTGAATCCACTTCAACATTGCGGGCAAATGCAAGCGACGACCAATGGTGCTACAGCGCTCAGTGGGCATGCTCACCTGTACCTTGGCATTGCCTAATTGCCAGATATCACCCACACAAACTTCCTGCTCGGTTAAACCAGAAACACATAGGTTTTCACCAAAGGCACAATGCTCTAACGGGGCACCAGCACGCTCAGTAAAATAAGCATAATGCTCATGGCTAAGCACATGCATGGCTCTATCAGGGGTACCGTGCACCTCATCATAAGTATCGTCGCCAACCAAACCCTCCGCCGTAAGCAACAAGGTATCTTGCGTAGGCTGCTTGGCAATGGCGGTAATAAACGACTCGCCATGGCGATCAATTCGCGCCTCAGGCAACCCTATATTAACAAATACGATAGACATTCTTTGTTCTCCTGAGGTCCCGGTTTATTCTGCAACGCCAGCTAAACGCAGGGTCATATGCTTAGCCGAAATAGCCTCACAATACTGATTGTTCATGCCTGACCAAAGCGGTGTAAAGTCATCACGCTCTAGGGCTTCGGCACCTTGGCGCAGCATACCCATGGCATTGCCTGCTAACGGAAAGGCGGGCACCTGATCAGAAATAGGCCCTAATTCTTGCATGGCCAAGTTAGTGATACCTCGGGCAGGGCGCCCAGAAAATATATTGGTAAGCTGTGTACTGCCTGGCTGCGCATTGGCTAGAGCTTGGCGCTGCAAGGCATTGCTCTTGGACTCATGGCATAGCAGATAGGCGGTGCCTATTTGTGCCGCTACAGCGCCTTGAGCCAGCACCTGTTGTACATGTTCGGCTGAACCTATGCCACCTGCCGCAATAACCGGGATAGTTAGATGCTCAAGGCAGGCTGGCAATAACTCAGATAACGGCAACTGCAAATTCAAATCATTGGACAAAAACAAACCTCGATGACCACCCGCTTCGACACCTTGCGCAATCACCACATCCGCGCCATGTTTTTGCAACCATAACGCTTCAGCCAAGGTCGTAGCGCTACTCATTACCAAGCTGCCCCAATTTTTCACCTGTGCCAATAAATCCGGCTCTGGCAAGCCAAAATGAAAACTTACCACGGGTGGGCGAAAGGGTGCCACCAAATCAGCCGCGGCTTGATTAAAAGGCTGGCGACTAGCGGCACTCGGAATAGCCTTAGCATCCAGTTCATACTCTGTAAAGTAGGGCTGTAGGCGTTCTTGCCAAGCTTCCATAGCATCATCTTGATCAACAGGTGGCTGATGACAAAAGAAGTTCACATTGTAAGGCCGCTTAGCCGCCCGCATGATGCTGAGCTCTGACGCTAATTGCTCTGCTGACAGCATGGCAGCAGGAATAGAGCCCATACCTCCGGCTTGACCTACGGCTAGCGCCAATTCACTGCCTTGAGATCCAGCCATAGGTGCCTGCACAACGGGGAGGGTTATCCCTAAATCACTCCAACTTGTCATTTCTTTTACCAATTTGAAAACAATGGAAACCATTCTACCCGATGTCTGGTCTAAGTAACTACGCACTAACGCGACGGTGAATCAGGAAACTATGAAATAACCTGCCATACTAAAAATAGGTTTGAAAGATTATAGAGTTCCAATTAAAGGGAGATAACCATGAAATGGATACTACTTGCAGCAACCCTGCTACACGCTAATTTAAGCTGGGCACAAGCTACCATTGAGGTCATGGGACAGGCCAACTTGTCCATTCCAGCCGACTATGTCGAGCTCAATATTGGCCTGGATACCCGCGCCATAGACCCAGCCAAAGCGGCCCGCGATAACGCTACAGATATGGCCAAGCTAGTCACTTTTCTACAAGACCGGCATATTCGTGATGACGATATGCGCACCACGCAGCTCGGCTTGCAAGCTAGCCACGATTACCAAAAAAACGTTATTACGGGCTACCTAGCCAGCCGTACCTTGCATATTAAAGTGCGGGATTTTTCTAGCTTTGATGGCTTGCTTGTTGACCTAGCACAGCGTGGCGGCAACCGTTTACACGGCTATCAAGCCAAGCTCAACAACCCCCAACATTGGCAAACAAAATTATTAGAAGCGGCCAGTAATAACGCCAGACAAAAGGCCCTAACTTTAGCTCATGCCAACCAACGCCAACTAGGGCCAGTTATTTATATTGCCGAGTCGGGTAGTGGTAGCACTCCAAGACCAGAATACGCTTTAGCACGATCAGCTATGGCAGACGCCGCACAGGTACCAAGTAGCTTACAAGCAGGCAACGTGCAGCTTAGTAAACAGCTATTAATACGTTACCAGCTAAATGACTAGTACGCTATTAGTATTGGAGTGGCACACCTTGGCTGTAGGCACATTTGTTAGCAGCCTAGTCGCCCTATCTTACATAGATATAAAAACCGGTCTATTACCCGACATAATTACCCAGCCACTTTTATGGATGGGTTTAATTTTAAGTGTTTTCGATTGGGGATTGCTGGACAGCAAGAACGCGATAATAGGTGCTGTTTGTGGCTACCTAGTACTGTGGCTCGTTAACTACAGCTATTGGCTTATTCGGCGCGCCCAAGGTATGGGACACGGTGATTTTAAACTACTCGCCGCTATTGGTGCTTGGCTTGGCTGGCAGCCACTTGCCAACATTTTGCTAGTAGCCAGTATTGCTGGCATTGTTGTGGCTTTAGTAATAAAAGGTGTTGGTCAAAAACCAACACCATCAAGTATACCCTTTGGGCCGTTTTTGGCATTTGGCAGTGTATGCAATTTGATTTGACAAACTACCATTGCTGTACTTAACTTAAACACACTATCTAACTTACCTAGTGAAAGAGACGCCACATGTACTACATTTCTATTCGATATGTTGCCACATCCTGCGTCTTTGCGTGGATGCCCAAAACCAGGGCTTCGCGGCTAAGTAGATAGTGCTACTTTGGCCGCGAATAGCATTCGTGGCCAATTGTCCTATCTATTTACAGACTTCTCTACAGAACAATTTCCACAAATCTTATAGCGGCCACTTTTTTAATTAAAAGGAGGTTGATATGGCTTTATTAAGCTTAATTCGGATATTGTTACTTCGTCACCAACAGCGTGCTCAAGCTCGCAAAAACTTGCAATCAGTTGCCCACCTGTCAGATTCACAGCTGCGAGATGTGGGAATGTGGCGCACCGATGGACGCGTTGGAATGTATGACCCAAGCCAAACTCACAAACACCCACCGACAAACGTCCAAGTTAAGGCCATAGAAACCATGTTAGAAAGCACAGCAAACACTTCTTCAACCGGAAATGAGCCACTGATTAGCAAAACTAACAAGCCTTCAACTGAAGCCTAATTACAACAAGGGCTTACCTACACTTAATTGGTAGGTCCGTGTTTCATCAGCCCGCTTTATTGGTAAACGATCTAGTATCCCTTGTACCTGAGAGGATTATTTACAATTAGTAGACTGGACCGGAAAGGGGTTCGAGAAGAGACGACAATAGCTTTTAGTACTGACTAGGCCAAGTCAAACCCCGCTGTACCATTCATCACAGAACCGATTGTAGCCGAGGCACATGGCTGGGCGAAATAAGCCAAAAAGACTATGATGAAGCCGCTTCCGGCCACCTACTTAACTTATCAAAAAACGACGATTAGTTTGCTTAGCCAGAGCGCTTGCTCCGGCTTTCCTTTGGGCGATGTCTGTCCCAGTCCCCCCAGTCATCCCCTAGTCACTGCACCCTCCTAATTTTCCTGTGAGCAAGGCATTAGCTAGCACTGTATTTCATGCAACTTGACATTCATAGTTACAATTGTACAATTTAGGCATGAACGTTATATCAGACACCAACATATTTCTTGCAGTTGCCTTGGAAGAAGAATCCAAAGAATGGATCATTGGGGTTACCGGAGAATCATCGATTATATCCCCAGAAATATTGCCTTATGAGGTAGGTAATGCATTATCAGCAATGATAAAACGAAAGCAGCTTACTAAAGCTCAGGCTATCAAGGCTCAAAAAATTATAAATCAGATTCCAGTTAGGCTTGTCACAGCTAACCTTCATGAGTCCCTTGTATTAGCAATTGAACATAATATTTATGCATATGACGCCTACTTTTTAAATTGCGCGCTAACATACTCTTACCCACTTATTACATTAGATAAGCGTATGAAGGCAGTAGCTCTAGATTTGGGCATAGATGTTTTAGAGTAAAACTATGAAAGCATTTACTTATTCAGAGGCGCGTCAAAATTTGTCACAAATTTTGAAGCTCGCGCAACGAGAGGAAGTTGAAATTCGCCGTCGCGATGGAGCGGTCTTTTCGCTACGCTCAAAAAAACCTAAATCTAAATCACCCTTTGATATTCAAGGTGTAGCTACCTCGGCAACCTCAGATGATATCTTAGACGCGGTGCAAGAATCGCGTGCTAGCTAACAAGCTGCAGCAATACGCGCCCTTTGGGTGCCGGACACGCTGCGCGCGCCGTTGTGCAAAGGGTTAAATGCTTAGATTGTGTTAATTCCCGATACTGGTTAAGCTATTCCAATGTGTACAATATTAAGACTTGGCCCGTATCGTTTTTTCTTTTATAGCAATGAAAATTGCGAGCCAGCACACATATTCAAAGAGAGTAGCCACCACATTTTTGCATTCATCATGGCCCGCTCACAGGTCAACTCTTTCTCATGCGCCAAATAACCCCAAAAGCCCCTATTTTGGAGCTTTTATGTTGATACAAAAAATGTAATTGGAATGGCTGAAAGTTTCGTGGTTCGAAGCGTTAAGTGTGTCAAATTCCTTCAAGCGCGCCTGTCCTAGTTACTCGCTTAATCGAGAAGAGTCAACCATAGCTTTTAGTACTGCCTAGGCCAAATCAAACCCCGCTGTACCATTCATCAGAGGACCGGTTGTAGCCGAGGCACATGACTGAGCGAAATATGCCAAAAAGGCCGTGATACAGCCGCTTTTGGTCACCTTCCTAACCTTTTAAAAAAACGCCGATTTGTTTGGTTAGCCAGAACGCATACTTTGGTTTTTCTTTTGAGCAGTGCATGTCCTAGTTGCTGTTTTCTAGTTGCTGTTATTAAAAAATTTATCATACACCAATAATATCAAATATGGTCCATGAAAAATAATAACCATATATGAAGCAATAGGCATTGATTCCCAGTAAATTTTCACTGTGCTCCAATAAGTTAATATAACCATTAGTACTAGAACAATTGATAAAACTTTAATAATAAAGCTAGAGCAACTTGTACACCTGTTTATTACCAAAACTACTACCACTATCAAAATAGGTTCGATGGCAACCCCGCCATTTCCTAGAGCAGAAACGACTATAAATAAAAACGTAACACATAAAAACACAATATAGCTAAAACTATAAATAATTCTCATCATTCATTCCTGAAAATCGCTTGCCTATCACACTCATTAGGGCAGTAGTTATCATACAGATTATTATACCGGGAAATAAAAGTAGATAAGTACACAAAAGCATCCATCGCTTTATGCGTATTTCCTCCTGCCACTATTTCATATGCTTGGCTGCTTGAATCATACACAGTTCCCGCTGCATTGGTGTATTCATTATCTCCACCACCAAAAAGAGCACAAAAAAATGCACAAGCGGTGATACCGTCCTTACATGAATGAGTCGCAGTCGAAGAATCAGTACCCGCAACATTAAATGCGCTATTGCCTCTAGCCTGCCAAGTACCATCAGGATTTTGACTCATTTGACTATTCTGTCCCATAACGTCACCCAGTCCACGTATCGGATTGCCATTAGCGTCAACAGTCTTATAAGTCGGATTGCCATTAGCATTAGAAGTCATTGTGCTACCCAACCCATACAACCCATACTGCTTAGCCAAATCCTGATTATTGTTAGAGTATACCGGCCTTCCACCCACCCCAGTAACATTAGACGGATTCGCCTTTGGCTTCGGTTTTGGTTTGGCTGTTGGCTTGCGATTACCATTGCCGTTGTTGCCGTTACCATTGCCCGCATTACCCGGTGCCGGTGAATTACCACCATTGTTACCCGTGCCTGGGTGGCGGTCTCGGCTACCTGTGCCATAGGCATAGGAGTTTTTACGTACCCTTGATTGCGAATGGCTCTTGCGGCTCTTGGCCTTTTGGCGATAACGATGGCCATCGGGGTCGGTGTACTTTAACGGGTTGTTAAGCACGTAAATGTAACGATTGTAGTTTTGAGCCACATTCGGCGCTTGTAGCACCGTGTCTGGGCTTAAGAACCTGGCCGTTTGTGGGTCGTATACGCGGGCATTCATGTGGATCAATTCTATTTGATCTAGGTATTCATGGCCTGTGTAGCCGCGTTCGGTAAGCACGCTGGGGTTTCTGGTGGGGGTTTCCAGTGGCGTACCAGTGACCTTTCTGCGTTCACCAAAGGCGCCGTAGGACAATTTTTCTACGGGCAAGCCATTGGCATCGGTGATGGTGTCAATGCTGTCTAAAGCGTCTTGGTGCAAGTAGCGGAACTGGTCACTGTTCTTTTGACCATTATGTAAGCTACGCACAAGTATGGCTACGGCTTTGCCGTCGGCATGGATAAAGTGTTGAGTTTGTAGGGTGATGTTGCCCTCTTTGTCTTGCAAACGGTTGCTACGATACACAGGGTTAAGGTAGTAGCTGGTGTGCACACTGCCATCACGGCGGGTGGCATGTTGCTTTAGGCGTTGGCGGTTGGCGCCGTACCAAAACTCGGTGGTGTGCCCATTTTGGCTTAGGCGGCTGAGTTTGTTAAAGCTGTTCCAGGTCATGCTGCGGCCATTACCATGGGTTTGGTTGCCGTTGGCATCATAGCCGTATTGGCTGTTGGTGCCGTTGTTGAGCGTCAACTGGGTTAATTGGTTGCGGCTGTTGTAGTCCATACTGCCGGTGTCTGATTTGGTCACCATGTTGCCTTGCAAATCATACCCATAGGTACGGGTCTTTTGGTAGCTGGCGTGTTGGCTTTGGGTTTGCGCTAAGCGGTCAAAGGCGTCGTATTGGTAGGTTTCTGTTAGGCCGTTGGCCAAGTCCTGACGCTGGGTCACGTTGCTGTGGGCATCGTAGGTGTAACTTAGGTGACGTAAAGGACTGTTTTTGTCCAAACCAATACCGGTGCCGGTGCGCAGGTGCATTAGTTCGCCATTGTAAGGGTCAAACTCGCGATGGGTAATGAGCTGATTACCGGCCTTTTCTGACATCAGGCGCCCGCTGGCATCACGGTTAACGGCGCTCCACATGGCGTAGGTGCCGGTATTTTGGTCATGAAAACGCTCAAGTTCGGCTTTGGCTTCTAGCTGGGCTTTAGTGAGTGTTGCCGTGGCCACTTTTGGGAAGCCAGGTATAAATCCCAGTGTTTAAAAAGCGAAGAAGCTTTGCTTAGTTGCATGGCCTATGTGGATTTAAACCCAGTTCGTGCAAGCATGGCGGCAACACCCGAAACTTCCAATTACACCAGTATCAAAGAGCGTATAACGCCACTATTTGATCCAGAGCTCGCTATTCAACAACAGCTAGAAAGCTCGACTTTGAGAAAGTTTAGCGGTGATATAAAGCTCCTCTTGCCGTTTTTACCTGTCGCCAACCAACATCAAGAGTCAGGCATTCCTTGTGCTTGGGGGGATTATCTACAACTGGTAGACTGGACCGGCAAAGTGGTTCGAGAAGACAAGCTCGGCGCCATCACCGCCGCTCAACCGCCTATTCTTGAGCGGCTTAATATACAACCAAAGAACTGGTTAAAACACGCTACGGAGTTTGAGTATTACCACCCAAAAGTGTTTAATCGAGAAGAGCCGACAATAGCTTTTAGCACTGGCTAGGCCAAGCCAAATCCCGCCGCACGATTCATCATAGTGTACTTTGTAAGCAATAACACTAGTCTATAAATAAGAAAATGCCAGAAATAGAGTGCTATTCAGATGGATAAATTATAGCTGAGCTCTATTTTCTAACTTTAGCTAGCCTCAAAATCGCTTTCACAAGATACCCAGATTATTTACTCAAGCTCTATATCTACGGCTACCTCAATCGTTTACCGCAAGCAGATAAGTATGAAACCGGGCTGGTAGAGGCCGTGATGGCATGGGGGATTGGTTATAACATACAAAAAGCCGTAGAAGGCAATAGTGATTTAATCGTTCACCATGAAGTGGCGGACGAAGGCACAGATAATTGTTTGTTGGGGCCTATTGCTAAGGCAGCTAAAGCTGAGCTTCAGTCTGAAAAACTCGTCGTATTGGCTGCGCGGGTTACTCCAATCATGAACAGCTAGCATAGTATGAAGAGCAGGGTATAAAGGTGCTTGTGCCAACCAACAGGGCAGTCAATAATCAAGTGATTTTTACCAAAAATCCACTGTCACCAGGGCATGCCCTTCATCCTGAACATAAAAAAGCTCCCGAAGGAGCTTTTTCTTAGTTTAATTAGCGCTGGGCTAATTAGCCTTGAGGACCTGCAGCAACGATAGCTTCTGCAACGTCGAAACGCTTGAAGTTTTCGTTGAACTTACCGATCAAAGTGGCCGCTTCTGCATCGTATGCAGCCTTGTCAGCCCAAGTGTTACGTGGGTTCAACAAAGCATCATCTACGCCTTCAACAGACACAGGGATATCAACGTTGATACCGTCTAAGTGTACCGTTTCAGCAGTTTCGATGTTGCCGTTCTGGATAGCAGCGATAATGGAACGAGTAGTGGGGATGCTAAAGCGATCGCCAGTACCGTAGGCACCACCGGTCCAACCAGTGTTTACTAGGTATACCTTGGAACCGAATTCTTCAATACGCTTCATCAACAACTCAGCGTAAACGCCAGCTGGACGTGGGAAGAAAGGAGCACCAAAGCAAGTAGAGAAGGTAGACTTGATAGCAGAGCTAGAACCCATTTCAGTGGAACCAACCAAAGCCGTGTAGCCGCTTAGGAAGTGGTAAGCCGCTGCTTCTTTAGACAAGATGGATACTGGTGGCAATACGCCAGTCAGGTCACAGGTCAAGAAGATGATGGCACCAGGCTCACCAGCTAGGTTAGTTTCAGTACGCTTTTCAACGTGCTCTAGAGGGTATGCACAACGACCGTTTTCAGTGATGTCTGTGTTGTAGTAGTCCGCAACCTTAGTGTTTTCGTCTAGGTATACGTTTTCTACGATGGCACCAAAGCGGATAGCATCCCAGATAATTGGCTCGTTCTTTTGGCTTAGGTCGATAGTCTTGGCATAGCAACCGCCTTCCAAGTTAAATACTACGCCCTTGCCCCAACCGTGCTCGTCATCACCAATAAGGTATCGAGTAGGGTCAGCAGATAGGGTAGTCTTACCCGTGCCAGATAGGCCGAAGAACAAGGTAACATCGCCTTCGTCGCCAACGTTAGCAGAACAGTGCATAGGTAGCACGTCAGCATCTGGTAGCAGGAAGTTTTGCACACCAAACATGGCCTTCTTCATTTCACCAGCGTAGCGCATGCCAGCCAACAATACTTTGCGTTGAGCAAAGTTGATCATTACGGTGCCGTCGCTGTTAGTACCATCACGCTCAGGCACACATTCGAAACCAGCAACGTTGAGGATTTGCCATTCTTGCTTGGCGCCAGAGTTGTAATCAGCGGCAGCAGGAACAATGAAAAGGTTTTGACCGAAAAGGTTCTGCCAAGCTGTTTGCGTAGTCATGCGAACAGGGATGTAGTGATCTGCATCAGAACCTACGTGAACGTTGGCAACGTACTTGTCGTGGCCAGCCAAATAGTCTTCAACTCGAGCCCAAAGAGCATCAAAGATTTCAGGAGTAACAGGGCGGTTAACCGCACCCCATTCAACAGTGTCCTGAGTGCTTGCATCTTGTACAACGAATCGATCCGCAGGGGAACGACCAGTACGGACGCCAGTGATTACGTTTAGAGCTCCAGTGCTTGCCAAAGTACCTTCACCGTTTTCAACGGCTTTTTGTACTAGGTCAGCGGGAGATAGTTGCATGAAGGTTGTGGGGGCTTCAGCGGCTGCGTTCATGTAAGGGTACCTTTGCTTTACCAGTGGTCTAGGTTGTGGTTAGACCAGCGGGAACGTCTATGATCGGGTCACCTACTTGGGTATCAAGTAAGGCCCAGCATCTTCAGCGTTAGTCGGGTGTGTGTTTCCTGAGCCTGATTTTTAACATCAAACTCACCCCGAAAAACGAGGGCTGCATTATGCCAGAATTGACAAGAAAAAGCTAAATATAGAGTCCATTGATAGAACTTATAACGGCTGAAACTAGTTGCAAAAAATTGTCTATACAGGCCAAGAGGCCCGTATATAAGGGAGGTGACTGAAATTAGCGAGCTGAAAAGCCAAATAATACTCTGTTAGTGCAGCGTACCCTGCCCACTTGAAGTACTAGAATTTGGATTAAATAGCATATGGCAATCCACCTTATCAAAAGTATATTGGGTATTGCAGAACTGGCAATCGATAATCAAACGATCCAATTCTTCTAACACATCGTCCACTTCTGCTTGCCCCAGAGCCACAATGGCGTGAGCACTACGCTCACGACTGCAGTCACACTGGTAGCGAACAGGGCGCTGGGCAAACGCTTGTACGTCATACTCGTGAAATAGACGGTGCAAGACTTGCTCCGCCGGCAACTCAAGCAACTCTTGAGACGTTAAGGTGGCCACTAACGCATGCACCAGCTCCCAATCTTCATCGGCTTGAGCTTCATCGCTGACACCTGCTGGTAAGCGCTGCACCATAAATCCTGCTGCCTGCTCATCACCCATTTCTAGTTGCAAATGCGTTGGCAACTGTTCGGACTGATAGAAATAGCCCTCCAGGCATTCGGCTAAGGTTTCACGATCTAAGGCTACAATACCTTGATAACGCTGACCTTCATCAGGCTCAATAGTAATAACCAATTGTCCTTTGCCTACTAGAGCGTGTAGATCTAGGTTGTCATCAACTTGTTCGGCATGGCGCGCCAAACCTTTCAATGATAGAGGTTCTAGAGTACCTGGTTGCTCTACACGGCATTCCGCCATGGCATATTCCAAAGGCCCATCACCGCGCACCTGCACACTCAAACGCCCTTGTAACTTCAAGTTAGCGCTTAATAGGGCACTGGCAATAAACAATTGTGACAAGATAGATGACACAGCAACCGGGTAGTCGTGCTTTTTCAGCAGGGCCTGCACACTCTCGTTCAAACTAATATGCACACCTCGAATGTCCATATCATTAAACATAAAACCGCGCATCAAATCCTGAGCCATGCTCTAACTCCAATATTTACCAAGAGGGCTAACTAAACTGGTGCGAATTATAACACGTATAACAAAAGCAACGGCAGGCTCACTATGCTCATTAACGTAGAAACTATGACCACACCAGCCACTTCCGTGGCACGCTGATTATACAGCTGGGCGAACAGGTATGCGTAGACAGCAACAGGCATGCTGCACTGTAAAATCACCACGGCAGCAGCTTCGTCTTGCAGGCCCAGCAACCATACCAACAGCATTCCTACAGAAAAGCCCAAGAGCAAACGTAAACCAGCTAAACCAAAGCCCACGCGCAAGTTGCCCAGCTTAAGGCTCGCCAAGGACACGCCTAAGGTGAACAACATCAAAGGAATGGTTAAGTCACCAATCATATGGGTGGAATTGAGCAACCAAGTGGGTACCGGCACATCCAATACCAAGAACAGCATGGCTATAATAGTTGCCGGTATTACGGGCATAGTCAGTAGTGTTCGGGCCGAAAACCCACCACTTACTACGGCGATACCAACGGTAAATTGAATGGCCACATAAACCACAAAGAAGGCAATGGCTAAGGCTAAACCCTGCTCTCCAAAGGCCAGGTAGCATAAAGGCAGGCCTACATTGCCTATATTAGGGAAGGTTAGGGTTTGCAAAAACGCCTGCCGTGACATGCCAAACATAGGCAACAATACATAGCCCGCTAGCAAAAACAGAGCGTTAGCCAACAAAGCCGACAGCCCCATTTGCATAAATAGAGACTTATCCAAGTTCGCCGTAGCTAGAGCATAAAACACCATGGCGGGCGTGCCTATCACGGTCACTAGCTTGGTTACCATAGGCGTGTCAAAGGACTGGCCCATGCGCACCCAAGCCACACCTAAACCAACACAAATAAACACTGGGGCTAATATTTCAATTAGCTGTAATACCATACCTAACATATTGGAGATTCCGGCCTAGTTATTCGTCAAAACTATGTAGAAAACGCGATTGGTCACGGCGCTCTTTTTTGCTGGGTCGATGATCTGATATGCCACCGCCCATGGCTTTACGAGCAGCCGTCTGCTCGGCCCGTTTGGCCTCACTAGCGCTGGTTTCTTTATACATTTTAGCGGCTTCTGGGGCACCACGACGCTGTTCCGACAAACTCAGAACCTTAACGGTTTTTTCATCCCATCCTTGGCGTATGGTCAATTCGACACCAAGCTCTACGATACGTGAGCACTTACTTCTCTGGCCGTCGTAATGAACCCTACCTCCTTCGATCGCGGCTTTAGCGACGCCGCGGGTTTTAAAAAACCTAGCGGCCCATAGCCACTTATCTAGGCGCACCTTTGCTGTCTGTTCTGTCACTACTTGTCCTTCATTGTTAACTGAATTCTAGTTAAGGGATTGCCAAACCTAGGTTGGCCACACTTTCAAAATCACCTGTATGCTGAGCAGGTCTTTGGGTATCAGGCTCGCTAATAGCCAGCAAGTGACCTATACCCGACTCCTCTGCAGCGGCGAGCACCTGTAGATTATCATCCACCATCAAGGTGCGCGCTAAGTCATAACCTATATCAGCTTGCAAAGCCTGCCAAAATCCTTGCTCCTCTTTAGCGTAGCCATAGTCATGAGAATGATAAATCCCATGCAACCAACGGTCTAAACGTGCATGGGGCTGCTTTACCGCTAGGCTGCCTTTGTGGGCATTAGTAACCAAAAAAATTTGCTTATTAGTGGTTTTTAGCCAATCCAAGAAACTCTCGGTACCAGGCAAAAACTGCACTTTATGGTCGATTTCTCTTTTCAAAGCAATAATATCGATATCTAGTTCTCGCTGCCAATAATCCAAACAATACCAATTTAACTGGCCCTTTTGGGCCCTCAGTTTAGGATATATATAAGCTTGCGCCTCCTTAAGGGAAACACCTTTAATTTCAGCATAACGCTGAGGTAGATGCTGCAACCAATAATAGGTGTCGAAATGCAAATCCAACAAGGTGCCATCCATGTCGAGCATGACCGTATCAATGTTTTGCCAATCTAACATGCTTGTTTCCTTACTATTTCTGTTTTTTGCCGTTCTAACGCTTGAATTATGGTATCGTCGGGCGCATATTTTTGCTATGCCTAATTTAGCTTCTCAAGGAAAAAGTCATGAGTGAAGTTCAACACCATCGTTTGATTATCCTAGGTTCCGGCCCAGCTGGTTACACTGCTGCCGTTTATGCGGCCCGCGCCAACCTATCACCAACTCTTATTACAGGTATGCAGATGGGCGGTCAGCTCACCACTACCACCGATGTTGATAACTGGCCTGGTGACGTAGAAGGTCTACAAGGTCCTGACTTGATGGAGCGCATGAAGGCTCATGCCGAACGCTTTGACACCAACATCGTATTTGATCACATTGATGCCGTTGAACTAAAACAAAGACCTTTTAAGCTAACTGGACAAGGCACGCAATACACTTGTGATTCCTTAATCATCTGTACTGGCGCCAGCGCCCAATACCTAGGTCTAGAAAGCGAAACAGCATTCCAAGGCAAGGGGGTTTCCGCCTGCGCTACCTGTGATGGTTTCTTCTATCGCAACAAAAAAGTCGCAGTCATAGGTGGCGGTAACACCGCTGTGGAAGAAGCCTTGTACCTGGCCAACATCGCTGCCGAAGTAACCGTAGTACACCGTCGCGATAAATTCCGTTCCGAGAAGATTCTTGCCGATCGTATCGCAGACCGTGCTGCTAATGGCAACGTCAACATCGAATGGAATCATACTCTGGATGAAGTATTAGGTGATGACATGGGCGTTACCGGCATGCGTATCAAGAGCACAGAAGATGGCAGTACCAAAGATCTGGACGTAGATGGTGTATTTATTGCCATCGGCCACAAGCCCAATACAGACCTATTTGCTGGTCAGCTAGACATGGAAAATGGTTACTTAACTGTACAAAGCGGTACTCAAGGCAATGCTATGCAAACTAGCATCGAAGGTATCTTTGCAGCCGGTGATGTCATGGATCATATCTATCGTCAGGCTATCACTTCTGCCGGTACTGGCTGCATGGCGGCATTGGATGCCGAACGTTATTTGGATGACTTAGAAGCATAACCTAGTTTATTCAGCATTACAGGGTCAGACCTCAGGTCTGACCCCAAATGTCTCACTGCCTGCCAAAAAACCCTCAAAACCACCAATAAACCTAACTTCTGTAAGGACTTAGGCCACTTTTTCCTTTAAAAAACGGCACAATTTGCGGCCAAGTTATTCCAATAGCCTTCGACCTTGGTACAATAGCCCCACCTAATAAGGGCTCAGCCCACCAAAAGAAACCATTGAGAGAGGCTCATTATGGAAGTTTTAGGATTTTTGTTCCGTTGGTCACACGTGCTATTCGGTATTACCTGGATTGGCATGCTTTACTACTTCAACTTCATCCAAGGCGGCTACTTCAAGCAAGCAAGCCCAGAAGGCCTATCTGACGCCAAAGCCAAGCTAGCGCCAAGCGCTCTTTGGTGGTTCCGTTGGGGTGCTATGGGTACCTTCCTAACTGGTGTGGTTATGCTATTCACCATCCCAACTGCTATGAACAACTACATCTGGATTGGTGCTGCATTTGGTACTTTGATGTTCTTGAACGTATGGATGATCATCTGGCCTAACCAGCAAATCGCTCTAGGCATGAAAGATGGCGACGCAGCTGCTGCTGGCGCAAAAGCCCTTTTGGCTTCTCGTCACAACGTATTGTTCTCTGCGCCTATGGTGTTCTGTATGCTGGCTTCCCCTGGTCACAGCGGCCTAAGCAGCTACGCACAGCTAGACTGGAGCGCACCTTCCATGATCGCCATGTTGGCCATCATTGCTTTGCTTGAGCTTAACGCTCTTAAAGGCAAGCAAGGTCCTTTGACTACTGTTAAGGGTGCTATCCACAGCTCCTTGGCATTGACTGCCGTAATGGTAGCCGTACTGACTTTCTTGTAAGCTGATGCTTGTCGGACTAAAGTCCGACCTACAAATCATGTAGGTCGGGTTTTAACCCGACAAATTATAAGCAATAAAAATCCCAGCCATTGGCTGGGATTTTTGTTTTCGGTAACAACACAACCATATCCATGTGGTAAATATTGTCAGGCATCCTGCCATTCCCTGTCGGCCAATCCGGCTAACATCAATCCTATATGTGTAGGATAGCTAGAAAATGGCAGTAGTTGTATCGGAAAAATTCCTAAACAACAGCCAATTTAGGCATAAACACACCTAAACCAACCTTAATCGGGCTTATTCACCAACTTTGATCAATTCTACTTGGAATACCAATGCTGCGTTAGGGCCAATGGAACCACCAGCACCACGTGGACCGTAAGCTAGATCTGGGTGAATGTAAAATTCATACTTGCCGCCTTCTTTCATTAGCTGAAGACCTTCGGTCCAACCAGCAATAACGCCATTAAGCGGGAAAGAAGTTGGTTCGCCACGAGAATAAGAACTATCGAACTCTTGGCCATTCATCAACGTGCCCTTGTAGTGCACGGTTACTGTGTCAGTAGCTTGTGGCATCACACCAGCACCTTCTTCAAGTACCTTGTACTGTAGACCAGACTTGGTGATTTCTACACCTTCTTGCTGTGCCATTTCCGCCAAGAAGGCTTCACTTTCTGCCATTGCATTAGCGCTCTTCGCTACTTCTTGATCACGTTGGTAAGCCTGTACAGCTTGCATAGCTTCTTGTGACGTGATGGCAGTGGCTTCGCCACCGTAGAACTGGTTAAAACCTTCAACAAAAGCTGCAAGGTCTAGATCATCAAAGTCATTAGCCAACTGGCCAGCAATCAGCATACCGACGCTGTAACTTACTTTTTGCTGTGGATCTTCCAGATTTACTTCGGCCTGTGCTGTTGCTGCAGACAGGGCTAGTGCGCTGGTTACCGCCAGACGACTAAGGGTAGTTTTCATGATCTTTCCTTCAAATTAATTATTTGGTTAGGGGTCTTGCCAACACTGCATGACCACCCAGCTATTATCTATATAGGGTTAAAATGACTAATAACTAGTGCAATATGCCATAACCATCAAAATTATCTACCCAGAACAACAATTCTTCACAAACCCTTCACACTTTGTTGCTCTTTTTACCAGCTTTTACGGGGATTCAAGGGCCTTTGCCATAGGGTCTAGCAAGCCCTTATGCTATGATTCGCCACCATGATCCAGTTCAACGATATACATCTATTACGCGGCGGCAACAGCCTGCTTAAAGACGCCAACCTGACCCTGCATTCGGGCCAACGCTATGGTTTGGTTGGGCGTAATGGTGCGGGTAAAACCAGCCTTTTCAAGCTCTTGCTTAATCAGCTCACGCCAGATTCTGGTGAACTGCAAGTGCCACCCAACTTGCGCCTAGCCCATATGGCCCAAGAAATTGGCGATATCGAGCGCTCCACCCTCGACCATGTTTTGGATGGGGATATATTATTTCGCCAAGCCGAAGTGAGCATTCAACAAGCGCAACAAAAAAATGACGATGCGGCTCTAGCCCTCGCCTGGTCGGACTACGACCATGTAGACGGTTACACAGCCAAGAACCGCGCTCAACAATTACTCCAAGGTTTGGGTTTTCAAGAAGTCGACTGGCAACAACCCGTAGCCAGCTTCTCTGGTGGCTGGCGAGTGCGCTTGAATCTTGCTCAGGCCCTCATGTGCCCATCGGATTTATTGCTACTCGATGAGCCAACCAACCACTTGGATTTGGATGCCACCATGTGGCTAGAGGGTTGGTTACAAACCTACCCTGGCACCTTGTTTTTGATTTCTCACGACCGTGACTTCTTGGATCAGGTAGTACAAACCATCGTGCACCTGAATCAACAACAGTTGACCAGCTACCGTGGCAACTACGCGGCCTTTGAACGTCAAAAAGCCGAGCGCATGGCCCAGCAACAAAGCATGTTCGACAAACAACAGGCTGAAATTGCTCACATAGAAAGCTTTATCCGCCGCTTTAAAGCCAAAGCCAGTAAAGCTAAGCAGGCCCAAGGCCGTGTTAAGGCGCTAGAACGCATGGAGCTGATCGCACCGGCCTATGCCGATTCGCCCTTTAGCTTTCGCTTCCCAGAATTCGACCAGATCAGTGCCAACCTAATCACGATGAATCAAGTGAGCATTGGTTACGATAAGCCATTGTTAGAAGCTGACCTAAGCATCCTGCAAGACTCTCGCATTGCTTTATTGGGCCCCAATGGCGCTGGCAAATCGTCCTTTGTTAAAACCCTGGTCGGTGATGTACCACCTCTAGCTGGGCAAATTATTCCTGGTGAACACCTTAATATTGGTTACTTCGCTCAGCATCAGCTAGAAGCCTTGGACTTAGAAGCCAACGGCATGTTACACCTGCAACGCCTAAAACCGAAAGCCAGCGAGCAAGAACTGCGTAACTTCTTAGGTAGCTTTGGCTGGCAAGGCGATCGCGTGTTTGAACCCGTGAAAAACTTCTCCGGTGGTGAAAAAGTACGCTTGGCGCTTGCCATGATCGCACTACAAAAGCCCAACTTGTTGTTGTTAGATGAGCCCACCAACCATCTAGATTTAGAAGCACGCCATGCACTCACCCGCGCTCTGCAAGAATTCCAAGGTGCGGTGATTGTGATTTCTCACGATCGCCACCTGTTACGTCAGGTAGTAGATCAATACTGGCTGGTTGCCGATGGCAAAATCGGCCCTTATGAAGGTGACCTTGATAGCTACCAGCAACAGCTGCAAAAGCTTGTGCAACAACAGGCCAAAGCCAAACAGTTAGAACAGCGTGAAAACCGAGCCGATGATAGCGCTAGCAATCAATCTGCACAAGATCGTAAGCAACAAAAACGCATTCAAGCCGAGCAGCGCGCCAAGCTCAGCCCCCTGAAGAAAAAACTAGACAAGCTAGAAGCGCGTTTAGATAAATTACACGCTTTGCAAAGCCAGCTAGAGCAGCAACTAGTAGATCCAAGTCTGTATGAAGCAGAACAAAAAAAGCTGCTACAAGACCTATTACAAAAACAGGCCAGCACAACCCAAGAAGCCGAACAGGTGGAAGAAGATTGGCTGCTGTGCCAAGAAGAATACGAGCAACTAGAAAGCCAATTGGCGTGATCGCAGCAAAGCGCTACAATGGCTAAAGAACACCACAACGGATACCATCATGACTTTTGCAACTAGCCAACGTTTGTTTCCTTTAACTCGCATGCGCCGCATGCGTGCCGATGATTTCTCACGCCGTATGATGCGCGAGAATCAGCTGACTACTGACGACCTAATCTACCCCATGTTTGTTATTCCTGGCCAAGGCCAGACCGAACAAGTGGCGTCCATGCCCGGTGTAGAGCGCTACTCTGTAGATTTGTTGGTGAAGCAAGCCAAAGAATTGGTGGCCATGGGCATCCCTTGTATTTGCCTATTTCCGGTAACACCACAGTCTGCCAAATCCGCAATGGCCGAAGCTGCATACGACCCCAACGGGCTAGCACAAACCGCCATTCGTGCCATAAAAGATGCTTGCCCAGAACTAGGCATTATGACCGACGTGGCCTTGGACCCTTTCACCACTCATGGCCAAGACGGCATCATTGATGACAAGGGCTACATCCTTAACGACATCACTGTAGAAATTTTGGTACAGCAGGCACTATCACAAGCGGTCGCCGGCGCCGATATTATAGGCCCCTCGGACATGATGGATGGCCGCATCGCGGCCATTCGCGAATCCCTCGAAGATGAAGGCCATGTCAACACCCGCATCATGTCTTACGCTGCCAAGTACTCGTCTTCCTACTATGGCCCTTTCCGCGATGCCGTAGGCTCGGCTGGCAACATCGGCAAGTCCAACAAGCATGGCTACCAGATGGATCCAGCTAACTCCGACGAAGCTCTACATGAAGTGGCTTTGGATCTCGCAGAAGGTGCTGATATGGTCATGGTGAAGCCAGGAATGCCTTACCTAGACATAGTACAGCGCGTTAAAACTGAATTAAAAGTGCCAACTTTTGCTTACCAAGTGAGTGGCGAATACGCCATGCATATGGCAGCCTTCCAAAACGGTTGGTTGGATCAAGACAAGGTAACGCTTGAATCACTGCTGGCCTTTAAGCGTGCCGGCTGCGATGGCATTCTTACCTACTTTGCCAAAGATGCAGCGCGCTTGCTCAACAACTAATGTGGGTCGGACTTTAGTCCGACAAAACAGGTCCTAAATGTCGGGTTAAAACCCGACCTACTAAATATAAGCTCATAACATGGCCAAGCAAAAAACTGCCTTTGTCTGCAACGACTGCGGCTCCGACTACAGCAAGTGGCAAGGTCAATGTAACGACTGCGGTGCTTGGAACAGCTTGCAAGAAATTCGTCTTGGCCCCGTTGCCAAAGGTGGCGCGGCTATCGCCGCAAAAGGTATTAAGGGCTATGCCGGTGTTGCGGCACAGCTGGTGGACCTAAGCGACGTCGACATTGCCACGGTACCGCGTTTTAGCACTAATATCGGCGAACTAGATCGTGTGTTAGGTGGTGGCCTAGTGCCAGGTTCTGCCATTCTAATTGGTGGCCATCCCGGCGCAGGCAAAAGTACCTTGTTGCTGCAACTCATGTGCACCATGGCTCAGCAGATGAGCGCCTTGTATGTGACTGGCGAAGAATCCTTACAGCAGGTTGCCTTACGTGCTCAGCGCTTGGAGCTACCGACCACCAACCTAAAGATGTTAGCAGAAACGGATGTTGAATCCATCATTGCCACGGCTGACAGTGTTAAGCCTAAACTATTAGTGGTCGACTCTATTCAGGTCATGCAGCTGGCTGACATCACCTCGGCACCAGGCAGCGTTTCCCAAGTACGTGAGTGTGCTGCTGCGTTAGTGCGCTATGCCAAGCAGAGCAATACTGTTCTCTTGCTAGTCGGTCACGTTACCAAAGACGGTAACTTAGCAGGCCCGAAAGTATTGGAGCACATGATTGATTGCTCCTTACAATTGGAAGGTGATCACGACAGTCGCTTCCGCACCTTACGTGGCCACAAAAACCGTTTTGGTGCCGTTAACGAACTAGGCGTATTCGCCATGGTAGAAACGGGCCTTAAAGAAGTCAAAAATCCAAGCTCTATCTTCCTTTCCAGAGCCGAAGGCGCCGCTGCAGGTAGCTTGGTGATGGTAGTTTGGGAAGGCACCCGTCCACTATTAGTAGAACTACAAGCGCTAGTGGACGAAAGCCATTTCAATAACCCACGACGCGTGGCCATTGGCCTTGATCAAAACCGTCTGGCAATGCTCTTGGCGGTACTGCACCGTCATGGTGGTTTGCATACGGGTGATCAAGACGTATTCGTTAACGTGGTTGGCGGTGTGCGGGTGTACGAAACCAGTGCGGACCTTGCCATGTTGATGGCCATCGTTTCTAGCTTACGTGGTCAGCCCTTGGATCAACAGCTAGTGGTATTTGGCGAAGTGGGCCTATCTGGCGAAATTCGCCCCGTACCTTCCGGTCAAGAGCGTATTCGCGAAGCTGCTAAACACGGTTTTACCCGAGCTATTGTACCTATTGCCAACGTACCCAAAGTCACCTCCGACCCCATTTTGGCTAATATGCATATCGTGGGTATCAAAACCCTACAAGATGCCCTTGAGGCACTCTAGGTTAGCCCATGTTGTCACAGCCCAACTTCCACACTTGCCATGGCCATATACGGCTGATTGAAGCCAACGATGTCGACGAGTTGCTGAGTTATTACACTCGCAACTGTACCCATCGTGCACCTTGTATCGAGTTTATGTTCCGCGACCTAGGCTGACATCGCATCCAAGCTTCCCACATGACTAGCAATGTGCGCAGTGGCAAGATCATATACTCAATCCTAGGCACCTTAAGCCCTGCCAAAAATAGATTATAGACTGGGTTAGGCGTAAGCCTTGTTCAAGCGTGCCTGCACTTCACCTAGACAAGAGCCACAACCACTACCGCAACCGAGCTTGTTTTTTAAACCCGCGAGGCTGCTTTCACCTTGGTCAATGGCCTCATCAATAGCCGATGCTGTCACTTGCATACAAGCGCACACCAACTTATCTGCCACCACCTTGCGGCCTTTTTGTCCAGCCAAGGCTTGTAAGCGTTGGCTGGCGTTTAAGCGCGGTTGCTGCAACAGGCTATAAATCAAGTCGTCGTTAATGACGGGCAGTTCTTTGGCCACCCACAAGAGCGCCATCAGCCGGCCCTTTTGGTATACGGCCAAACGCAAGCTATGGGCTTCACTAGACTGCAGCACCATGGTTTCATCCTGCTCAGGCAAAACCATACGCAACCAATCGACCCAAGCAAACTCACTATTACCCGCCAATTGGTATTGGCAGAAATCCTGTAGCGGCGCCCTTACCCAATGTTCATGTTCGGCCATGGACACCGCTTGACGGCAAACCAAGCGCGCTTGCCACTGCATCGTTAATGGCGCAACTTTCACCGGCACCTGCTTGAATTGTGGCTGCCCGGAACTGACATCAACAATCGCCGCAACCAAACTACTCGCCTTCGCCTTACTAGCATATTGCTGGTTCCAATGGATCGGTACAAATAGCTGGCCTTGGCGTAAAGAGGAAGTGGTACGCACCCGTGCCACATAATCACCCTGAGCACTGCTTACACGTGCCCACTGGTCGTCGGTAATGGCATAAGCCTTGGCGTCAAAAGGGTGCATCTCGATGCGCGGCTCTGGCTCATGCTTGCTCAATTGCGCAACTTCACCGGTACGGCTCATACTGTGCCACTGGTCACGCCAGCGGCCTGAATTCAGCCATAGGGGATAGTCTTGACTAGATTCGCCTTGCGCCAAGGCAGGACTTACAGCATAACAATAAGCCTTGCCCGAAGGCGTAGCAAACTGCCCATCGGCAAACAGACGCGGGCTACCCTGCCAACCAGTTGCACTATTGTCATCACGGTGTACCGGCCACTGCAAGGGTTGCAGGTCGGTATATTGTTGATCGGATATTTGTGCCAAGGGGCCCAAGTTGAACTGCCGTGGCGTATCGTCCTCTAGGGCCGATAGTCGTGCATGTTCGCGGAATATATCGGCACTACTGGTAAAAGCAAAGGCCTGCCCATGTCCCATACGCTGTGCTACCGCTGACAAAATTTGCCAATCTTGGCGCACACCTTGTGGCGTGGGAGCAAAGGCCCTCTGACGGCTAATCATACGCTCTGAATTAGTGACAGTACCGTCTTTTTCACCCCAACCACTGGCTGGCAGTAGAATGTCAGCACATGCTGCGGTATCAGTATTGGCATGGGTTTCTGAAACAATGACCAATGGGCATTGCTCTAGCGCACGCTGTACTTTATCGGCGTTGGGCAAACTCACCACGGGGTTGCTGCCCATAATCCAAATGGCTTTAATACGCCCATCCGAGACAGCATCAAACAGTTCAACTGCCTTATAGCCAGCTTGTTCTGGCAACTGCGGTGCTTGCCAAAATTGTTTTACCTGAGCCCGTTGTTGTGGATCGTCATAGCTGCGGTGGGCGGCTAGCTGTGTGGCCATACCACCCACTTCACGCCCTCCCATGGCATTGGGCTGACCGGTAATAGAAAATGGACAAGCACCAGGACGACCAATCTTACCTGTGGCAAGGTGACAGTTGATAATGGCATTGGCCTTATCACTACCCGTATTGGACTGATTAACGCCTTGGGAATAAACGCTCACCACCTTGTCAGTGTTAGCAAAAGCGGCGAAAATCTTGGCCACTTGCGCGGCCGATAAGTCACACTGGCGGGCTACACTAGCAATATCAGGGGTAGCAACAAGCGCTGCTGCCAAGGCCTCAGAAAAGCCTTCCGTGTGGGCCTGAATATAATCCAAATCCAGTGCATCTTGCTGATTTAGATAAGCCAGCAAGCCGGTAAAGAAGTAACCATCGCTAGCAGGGGCTAGAGCGAGGTGCATGTCTGCCAACTGCGCCGTTGCTGTCTGCTTCGGGTCCAACACCACAATTTGCATAGCTGGATTGCGCTCGCGGGCCTTAAGCAAACGTTGGAACACAATAGGGTGCGTCCAAGCCATATTAGAACCCACTAACAACACAAGGTCAGCCTGTTCTAGGTCGTCATAACAACCTGGCACCAAGTCTTCGCCAAAGGCGCGCTGTTGCGCCACCACCGCCGATGACATACACAAGCGCGAATTGGTGTCTAAATTTGGACTACCAATAAAGCCTTTGCAAAGTTTGTTGGCAATATAATAGTCTTCGGTTAGCAACTGTCCGGACAAATAGAAGCCTACCGCTTCGGGACCGTGTTCGCTAATCACCTGCTGTAAACGCTGAGCAACAGCGTCATAGGCCTTCTCGCTGTTCACCGGCTCACCGTCCACTTGAGCCGTCAACAACCTACCTGCCTGCACCAGAGTGCTATCTAGGTTAGCCCCTTTAATACACAGGCGGCCCATGTTGGCAGGATGTTTAACGTCGCCGTCAACATGAATCACTTGGCCTGCATGTATTTCCTGCTTAACGGCAATACCGCAACCCACACCGCAGTAAGCACAGGTTGTCTTAGTAATGGTGACATCACTAATATCAAGCACTGGCTGCCTCCAGTGCGACTTCTACCATGCCATCATTTAAGCGCACAGGCCAATTATTAAGGCGCTGTGCGTCGTCATCTAGTCCTTGGCCTGTGTGTAGGCAATAGCGTTGCTTCAACAACGGCGATGCCACATACATTTGTTCGCCTTGGCTACCTATTAAGCCTCGCGCCATCACCTGGGCACCCGTTACCGGGTCTAGGTTGTCCACGGCAAATACCTGATCATTGGCCGGCACGTAAAATACCGCCACCTGTTGTTCGCCTATTAAGGCCGTTACACCAGCATTGGCTAGTAGCTGTTGCTGATCACACACTTGAACCCACTGTTGTACAGACATAATAAGCTCCTTTAAATGCTGGCTGAGACTAGCTCAATACGTTCATTGGCGGTCGCTGGACGCACCTGATCACGTTCATTGACCATGACGATGCTGGCATCGGTGGCCGGGCTATTCACAAATGACTGGAAGCGCGTTACTGCATGCGGGTCTTCTAAAGTCGTCTTCCATTCACATTGATAAGCATCCACTAAGGCCTGCATCTGTTGCTCCAGTTGAGCGCCTATTGCCAACTTGTCATCAATCACTACCTGACGCAAGTAATCCAAGCCCCCGTCCAACTGTTCAAACCAGGTGGAAGTACGTTGCAAACGGTCGGCGGTTTTGATGTAGAACATCAACAAACGATCTATATAGGTGATCAAAGTTTGCTGATCCAAATCCGTAGCCAGCAAATCAGCATGGCGTGGGCGCATGCCACCATTGCCACAAACATAGAGATTCCAGCCCTTATCGGTGGCAATCACACCAATGTCCTTGCTTTGCGCCTCGGCACACTCACGGGTGCAGCCGGACACGGCAAACTTGAGTTTATGCGGTGAACGTACGCCCTTGTAGCGGTTCTCTATATCGATGGCCAATTTGACGCTATCGCCAACGCCAAATCGACACCAGGTGCTGCCCACACAGGATTTCACTGTACGTACGGATTTACCATAGGCATGACCCGTTTCAAAACCAGCCTCAATCAGTTGTTGCCAGATAGCTGGCAACTGATCTTGGCGAGCACCCAATAGGTCGACGCGTTGACCGCCGGTAATCTTGCAATACAGGCTAAAATCTTCGGCCACTTGGCCTAGCACGATCAGCTGCCGCGGGGTAATTTCTCCAGCCGGCACCCTAGGCACCACGGAATAACTGCCGTCTTTTTGAATATTGGCAAGATAACGGTCGTTGCTGTCCTGTTGTGCCACGTGGTCATTGGCCAAAACATAATCATTCCAGCAAGAAGCCAAAATAGAGGCCAGCGCTGGCTTGCAGATTTCACAACCTAAACCTTGGCCATGGCGCTCTAGTACTTCGTTGTAACTTTTTAGCTCTTCCACACGCACCAGGTCATACAGTTCCTGACGGGTGTAGGCGAAATGTTCGCACAGGTCATTAGACACCTCTACACCAAGTTCCAACAAACTGTCTTGCACCACCTTGGTAAGAGCTGGCATACAACCACCACAACCAGTCGCGGCGCAAGTCTGACCCTTCACCTCAGCAACATTGCAACAACCACCTTGTACGGCACGTACCACATCACCCTTACTGACATTGTGGCAAGAACAGATGCTAGCACTAGCAGGCAATTCCATCGCAAAACCGCCACCGGCTTCATCATCCACCGAAAGCAACAACATTTCTGGGTGCTCTGGAAGACTCATGCGGTTTTGGTAAATCTGTAACAGCTCGGTATAGCGTTCGGCATCGCCAACTAAGATAGCACCTAGCAGGAATTCACCGGTCTCATCCACCACCAGCTTATGGTAGTGACCATGGTATTCATCAAACAGGCGGTATGTTTTGGCGCCTGGCGTGTTGCCCTGAGCATCACCAATACTGGCCACATCCACACCCAGCAACTTCAATTTGGTGCTCATATCGGCACCCAGGAAACTGCCTTCTAGGCCATTGATATGGGCGGCAACAGTTTTTGCCATCTGATAGCCCGGTGCCACTAAACCAAAGATGCGTTGTTGCCATAAGGCACATTCGCCAATCGCGTAAACATTGGGTTGAGAAGTTTGGCATTGATCATTGATGACAATACCACCACGTTCACCCACATCTAATTGAGCCTGACGGGCAAGCTGGTCACGGGGGCGAATACCGGCAGAAAACACCACCACATCGGTTTCTAATAGCTCACCATCAGCAAACTGTAACTGCACACCACCGTGCTCTAACGGTACAATTGCTTGAGTATTCTTTTGGGTATGCACCTTGACGCCTAGGTCACGGATCTTACTACCCAGTAGCTCGCCGCCTTCGGCGTCTAATTGTTGAATCATAAGACGATCGGCAAATTCCACTACATGGGTATCTAAGCCTAGATCAACCAAGGCCTTGGCAGCTTCCAAACCCAATAAACCACCGCCTATAACCACACCAGAACGCGCATTGCTGGCCGCTACTTTTATACCTTCCAGGTCGGGGATAGTGCGATAAACATGGCAGGCCGCACCATCGTGACCAGGCACAGGGGGCACAAAAGGATAAGAACCCGTAGCCAGTACCAACTTGTCATATTCAAGCTGCGTGCCATCGCTGGCAGTAATCATCTGCGCTTGCGTATCCAAGGTCTCAATGGCGACCCCGGCTTTAACCTCGATACCCCAGGATTTATATTGTTCCAGACTGGCTAAGCTCAGCGCTTCGGCACTGCCACTTTGCATATACTTGGTCAGCTGTACCCGGTCGTAGGCCAGAAGTGATTCTTCACTAAATACCGTAATGGCATACTGATGAATATCGCCTTGATCGACTAGTTGTTGCAAAAAATGGTGGCCGACCATGCCGTTACCAACTACGGCTAAACGCGTTACAGACATTGCTTTACTCCCAATATCTGCCGCGACAGCACAAGACGTACTGCTACCTAAGGTAGCAGAGCCAGAAGCGGCAGACGTCTTTGTCTTTAATTAATTATTGGAGTCTTGTGGAGGGCGCTCCTTGCTGCCCGGCTTATCGTGTCGTATTAGCAGCGCACCTTGATGGCACTTAGCTAATCGTCATTCGCCTAGCTAACCTATAGCAGCAATCATGCCAATAATATAAAAATGTTATTTTACAATGAGCTAGGGCAATATTGGAAAGAAACAGAGGTGTCAGAAGCGCACCTCTTTTGTGCAATTATCACCACAACAGCCAAGTTTGCACAAGCATAAAACATAACAAGAGCGCACTGACCGATTGCCAAAAACGCAATGGGTTACGCTCCATCAGTGGTACCCAGCTTTGATCTACTAGCTCGGCATTGGGCTCATTTAAGTCTTGCCAAAACTCTGACAGGGCTGCCGGACGTTGGCGCGCGTCGGGGCTCAAAGCCTGCTTTAGGCTAGCGTCTAACCAAGTTGCAAGGTCTGGCCGCCAAGTGAGTAACGACTGATAGCGGAATTCCGATACTCGGGTAAAAGCTTGCCAGCGCGCAGGCTTGTCGCCGTAGGGCAGGTGCCCCGTCAGCAATTCATAGGTAATGCAGGCGATGGCAAAGGCATCGGGCTGGCGACAGGGTTGCCCCAACACCAATTCCGGAGCGCTGTACTCAAGGGCGCCAACGCGTTGTTCGGTATCTGGGGGCAGGCCCGCCACAGCGGCGCTACCATAATCTATCAAGGTAATTTTGCCATGCTCATCAATGAGTATATTTTCGGGTCGTAAATCCCGATGCTGAATGCCTTGACGGTGCAGATGGCGCACCACCTCGATAAGCTGCTTAATAATAGCCCGCACTTCGACCAAACTGGTGTGTTCTTGATCTACACGCCACTGACGCAAGTTCGCACCTTCCACTAGAGGCATCAATAGGTAGGTTGCCGTGGCATCTCTTGGCCGCTCCATCCCACTCACTAGACTAGGGTGTTTGAGACTACGGGTAAGCCATTCTTCCTGAGCAAACAGGGCTAAAGCCTTGCTATCATCAGCGATGTTGTCACTGGGTGCTTTCAGTACTAATGACTGCCCCGCCGCATCTATGACACGATATATCAGGCTTCTATTGGTGGCACCTAAACACTCCACCACCTCATAACCATCCAAGCGCTGGCCTATTTGCAGCGCTGGTGGTATCGGCAAGTGTGTGTTGGACATTTTATTTGGACTTTTTGCTGGCGGCAACTGGTCTACACGCAACATCACTGCAGTGGTATCATCTACCTTCTGCGAGGCAGCACACCAAGCTACCAACTGCTGGCATGATTCATCTAGGTCGGTGTCGCTCAGTACCAAACTACTTGCCACCAGACGCTCCATAATACGCGTATCGCGAATGCAATGGTGCACGCCATCCGTTGCCAAGAGCACTAGGTCTCCCTGTTCCAAAGGGTGGACATAGTAGTCAATTTTTACCTGCACTTCGGAACCCAGAGCGCGTGACAAAACATGCTGGCTGCCAGACCAGTAGCTATGGTCCTTAGTTAGCTGTTGTAACTCACCCTGACGAATCAAGTAGGCACGACTATCACCAATATGAAATACATGTAAATCACGTTCGCGTATTACCGCAGCGGTAAAGGTGGTCAAACGCTGCTGATCAATGCGCTGATCATTCTCGTTATGACGATACAACCAGCGATTTAAACTACTCAAAACCTGGCTAGCAGACTGCTCCACGCGCCAGGTTTTGGGGGTATTAAAGTAGTCTTGAATAAAGCCAGTCACGGCCGTTTGCGCAGCAAGCTTGCCATCCTGACAGTGGCTCACACCATCGGCCACAACGGCCACTATACCCTTGTTGCCAAGAGCTTCTAGTTTATCAGAGCGTATCGCTAAGGCATCCTGATTAGCACCACTTTGACCAGCTTGACTGTAGGCACCAGCCGTAACTCTGAGGCTTTTATTCATACTTACCCCACTTTGATCATGACAACACTGCCATCTTCATCGACTTCATGCACGTGACCTTTGGGCTCACGCAACAAGGTCAAAGCAGCTAAGCCCAGCAAGGCGGTGAAGGCCATCAACATAAAGAACTCGTTGTAGGTTAAGGTGCTAAGCATTGTCAGATAGAACACCGCTCCCACGTTACCATAAGCACCGGTCATACCAGCGATCTGCCCGGTAAGACGACGCTTAATTAGGGGCACCACTGAGAATACAGCACCTTCACCAGCTTGCACAAAGAAGGAGCACGCCATCGCGGCCAACACAGCTAGAGCAATAGGCCAGCTAGCATCGATCATAGCCATAGTAGCGTAGCCGCCTACGAGGCCTGCGGTAAGTATCAGCAAGGTCGGCTTGCGCCCAAATCGATCACTCAACCAACCACCACCTGGACGCGACATGAGGTTCATAAAGGCATAGGCCGCAGCTAAAAGGCCTGCCACCACCATATCCAACTCGAATACTTGGGCAAAGAATAACGGCAACATGGAGACGACTGCAAGCTCCGAACCAAAGGTAGCAAAATACATGACATTAAGTACCGCCACCTGTTTAAAATCATAGCGATCATGTTCTTCAATATCGTCACTAAATACCGCTCTGTTAACACGGTAAGCAGACCAGATGTCGTACACTAGCACCAGTGCCAATACCACTAACACGGAGATATAAGCACTATGACTAATTAGACTTACACCCGCTGGTGATAGCTTCCAAGATAACACCCCCAAGGCTACATAGAAGGGTATCTTCATGACCAACAACAAGGCAAAATCAGAAAGACTAGTCACTTCAAGACCACCCATGTGCTTTGCCTTAAAATATGTTCCGCCTTTTGGCGTGTCAGTGACATTGCTCCACCAAAACCAAGCAAATACCAAACTAATAAGACCCGTGGAGGCCACCGCCCAACGCCAACCATCGTCACCACCAAACCACAGGGCAATCACGGGCAAGCTCATGGCACCAGCAGCGGAACCAAAGTTGCCCCAACCACCGTAGATACCTTCTGCAGTGCCAAGTTCATGGGCTGGGAACCATTCACTCACCATACGAATACCAACGACAAAGCCGGCACCCACAAAACCTAAAGCCAAACGCGACCAAGCCAAGGTATCAAAGTCTTGAGCAAAGGCAAAAATCCAACATGGCACACTGACCGACGCCAAGATCATGGTGTAGACAATGCGTGGGCCAAAGCGGTCCGTTAGCATGCCAACGATAATCCGCGCCGGAATAGCCAAGGCCACGTTGAGCACTAAAAGTGTGCTAATTTGCGCCTTGGTTAATTGTAGGGATGCGCCAATAGAACCTAGCAATGGTGCGTGGTTAAACCACACCACAAAGGTAAGAAAGAATGCCATCCAGCTAAAGTGGAGTATTTTCATCTTGCCCGTAAAGGAACGAAGATTAAGTGCTGCTTCTTGCATAATATGCCTCTAAAAACAAAAAAAGGCGCTCCATCTATGCAGATGGTAAGCGCCTTTGCTATTTGGAAACTGGTAATTGAATATGAAAGCTAGCTTTGTAGAACTTGCCGTGCTATTTCAGCCAAGCTAATGCCGCGGCTCATGGCCAACCTTTGCAAGGCCGCATGTGCTCTGGCCTCGCTAACCTGCTGTTGCTGCATTAACTTACCCTTGGCTTGATTGATGACGCCCATTTGATCTATTTTTTTCTGGCTGTCTAGCAGTTGCTGGCGTTGCTTAACCTGTGCTCGGTAACGCTCCTGAGCCACCTTTAACAACTGCTTAAAGCGTTGGCCGGGCCAGCCACCGGCATATACTAGGGGCACATTGCCTGACACTAGCTGCGCTATAATGCTTTCTTCTGCCCGCTTTAAAATCACCATTAAAGGTGCCTGCAATTGTTTTTGCTGCTGCACGAGTTGCTGGGCTTCTTCAGCACTTATTTTTGATGCAACATAGATATGTGCAAGGCAAGCTTGAGGGCGGAACAAATTGACAATGCGTGAAGTAAATCCCGCCTCCTGTAGCATAATTTCAGTTAGGATTTTTTCACTGTTATTAGTGACCCTTGCCTGTATGGATAATGACGCCGACTGCATGGATGTAAACCTTCCTTAGTTTGATTCTCTAATGTAGAGATAGCAAAACCCATGCCAGAATTAATATTCTATTAATAACAACTGATTACAGGCGATTGTTAAAGTAAGAGTGGCATCATCGAAGTGCAGCAGCACTAAAATAGCGCACCGTGGCGTACCCGACATAACATATTAGGGCATGCGACTAAGGAGAATTTGGAGGGAAAGTGGCTTTAGGTACAATCGCCGCTCTATGACATGACCAACATGGATGTTGGAACTGCAGTTTTTGCAGAAGCAAAAAACAGCCTATGTCATCGCAGAATACCGTTCACAAAAAAACCGGCCTTAGCCGGTTTTCTATGGAGCAAAATCAATTACTTGATTTTGGCTTCCTTGTACATAACGTGCTTGCGAACACGAGGATCAAATTTTTTGATCTCCATCTTGTCAGGCATGTTACGCTTATTTTTGGTGGTGGTGTAGAAGTGACCAGTACCGGCGCTGGAAACCAGCTTAATTTTATCGCGCATGAGTCAGCTCCTTATACCTTAACGCCGTTGGCACGAACATCTACCAATACAGCATCAATACCTTTCTTGTCGATAATACGCATACCTTTAGAAGTGACGCGTAGACGAACGAATTTGTTTTCGCTTTCTACCCAAAAACGGTGCCAATGCAAGTTTGGCAAGAAGCGACGACGAGTTTTGTTGTGTGCGTGAGACACATTGTTACCTGCGACAGGGCGCTTACCGGTAACCATACATACTCTGGACATTTTAAATACCTCAGATGGTGTTTTATTGAATACGACCCCATGTCGCATTCTCAGGCGGAGCAGCCCTCCAGTGGGCCAATATCCGTACCAGCCTTATTAAGCCTTTAAACTGGTGGCAAAATAAGGGACGCGAAGTATAGCAGAGTATTTTGCTGAAGGGAACTTTGTTGTTAGGCAACAGCTAAGGGAGAAACTATTATTTCATCACGACGCTGTTCAGCATGCCACAAGTCATACTGCATCTGCTGCTGCAACCAACTCTCTGCCGAGGTATTAAACACCTTGGATAACCGTATTGCCATTTCTGGGCTGACTCCTGCGCGGCCGTTGATCAGCGCTGACAGGGTTTTACGACTCACTCCCAAAGCTTTGGCTGCCTCCGTCACACTCAAGCCAAGTGGTTTTATGCACAGCTCATTTAACACTTCACCTGGATGGGGGGGGTTGTGCATTCGCATTGCTCACCTCAATGATAATCTTCATAGTTAACTATTTCAGCATCGCCATCATTAAACCGAAATGTAACACGCCAATTGCCATTGACTCGGACTGACCAAATATCCTGTCGATGACCCTTCAAGCGATGCAAATGTAAACCAGGTAAGTCCATATCTGGTGCATTACTGACACTATCCAAACGAACCAAAATTAATTTCAGCCTTCTAGCATGCGCATTTTGGATTCCCAAAAGGCTTCCGGTACGAAAGAAGCGCTCCAAGCCCTTATGCTTAAACGACCTAATCACCACTGTAACCCGATACGTAACAGGTGTCAATTTGATCAAACATTACAACCAACCTCTATCCGCAAAGGATACCCACTGCCTTTGCCCCACCACCACATGGTCTAGCACACGCACGCCTACTATATCTAACGCTTGGCATAGGCTATCGGTAATCAAACGGTCACTGCGGCTCGGCTCAGCCACGCCCGAGGGGTGATTATGGCTGAGGATTACCGCAGCAGCATTGTGCTTAAGGGCGGTCTTCACCACTTCACGAGGGTGCACGCTAGCACTATCAATGGTTCCCTGAAATAGCTCTTCAAGTTGAATTAGCCGATGCTGACTATCCAACAGCAACAGTGCAAACACTTCCCGCTGATAGTGCCCTAGTTGCAGACAAAGATATTGGCCTACTTGCTTGCTGGAGGTCATACTGGCCGGCTCTACCAAAGTCTCTTTGGCCAAACGTAAACCTAGCTCTTTTACCGCCTGCAATTGGGCATACTTGGTGGGACCAAGGCCAGGCACCGCGCACACGGCCTGCTGCGATGCTTGCAGCAGGGCATTGAGACTGCCAAAGTCATTGATTAGCTGCCGCGCCAAATCCACAGCACTGGTGCCTGCGCAACCGGTACGCAAGAAAATGGCTAACAGTTCGGCATCGGTTAGTGCCTGAGGGCCGTGGCTAAGCAAGCGCTCCCGCGGTCGCTCGCTGGTGGGCCAGTGTTTGATCGTCATGGCATCCTTGCCTATGATGAAGATTGGGTACTAAATAGTGTAGCAGTGAATTACTAACCTTGTTGCACATAGTTCACCAACGGCAAGGTGCCATCAATGGCCACTTCTACCTTATCGCCAGACTGCAGGAACTTCGATGGCGTGAAGCCCATACCCACACCCGCTGGTGTACCGGTAGCAATGACATCTCCAGCTTCTAGGGTAATGCCTTTAGACAGGGTGGCGATGATGGTGGGCACATCAAATATCATCAGATCTAGGGTGGCATCTTGGCGCACTTCCCCATTTACCGCACAGGTTAAACGCACCTTGCCGTCTAAGGGCTTACCATGGGTTGGCGTTACCACCGGTCCCATAGGGCCAAAGCCATCTAAGCTTTTGCCTATATGCCACTGGGTGTGGCGGCGCTGCAAATCACGGGCAGAAACATCGTTATAACAACTAAAGCCAAACACATGCTGCCAGGCATCATCGGCGCTAATGTTACTAGCACGCTTGCCTATCACTATGGCTAGCTCACCTTCGTAGTCTATTTTTTCCGTCACCCCCGCATGCAAGGGTATATCATCATTGGGGCCTATAAGAGTATTAGTGGCTTTGGTGAACACGATAGGGTGTTTGGGCAAATCCGATTCGGCATCTAATTTGGCGGCTATTTCAGCGGCGTGGTCGGCGTAGTTTTTGCCAATACAAAAGATATTACGCTGCGCCTTACCTAGGGGTGTTTGCAACAACTTACTATCATAACCTTGGCAGGCCACATTTTGCTGCAAAGCCTCTTGCGCCAATTCCTGCGTGGCCTGCTGCGCTTGCTCGCCAGCAGCAATTAAGGCATACAGATCCGTTGCTGGCAGCGGCCTACCCAAACGCGACGCTGCCTCCACTAGGCCAATAATAGTGTTGTCGATAATGGCGGCCAAGTGGCCATTTTTAAGCTTGCCGTAATGCATGTTGTCACCTTTATAAATTGCTTCGTGGTGCTGCTGGCACCTCAACAAATGACAAAGCTACTACAAATCTGTCACAAGGCAAGCCCTAGTGACTATTTCAACTATTGATATTCGATAGTCGTTAGTCGCATATCCGAATGCGTCATTTTTGGTTATAATAGCGCCTCATTTTTTAGGCCATGGTTTCGCCACAAGCGATTTTCAGGCCTGCATATCTACCACAACTTGGAGTGCCCCTGATGAAGAGCCCAGTTAACGTTGTTATTACCGGTGCCGCCGGCCAGATTTCTTACTCACTAATTTTCCGTATCGCCCAAGGCGAAATGCTAGGTGCTGACCAGCCAGTTAACCTAAAGCTATTGGAAATCACTCCAGCCCTAGAAGCCCTAAACGGCGTAGTAATGGAAATTGAAGACTGTGCATTTCCACTAGTTAACTCCATCACTGCTACTGACGACGCTAACGTTGCTTTTGACGATGCTAACTACTGCTTGCTAGTAGGCGCCCGTCCTCGTGGTCCAGGTATGGAACGTAAGGACTTGCTAGAAGCTAACGCTAACATCTTTACTGCACAAGGTAAGGCTATTAACGACAACGCTAACAAGAACGTTAAAGTTCTTGTGGTTGGCAACCCAGCTAACACCAATGCTTACATCGCTATGAAGAGCGCGCCAAGCATCAACCCACGTCAGTTCACTGCTATGACTCGTTTGGACCACAACCGTGCTCTAACTCAGTTGGCTAACAAGACTAATGCTGCCGTTACCGATATCACTAACATGTGTGTATGGGGCAACCACTCCGCTACTATGTACGCTGACATCACTAAGGCTTCCGTTAAGGGCACAGCTGCTACTAGCCAAGTTGACCAAGCGTGGATCGACGAAGAGTTCATCCCAACTATCGCTCAACGTGGCGCTGCTATCATCAAGGCACGTGGTGCTTCTTCTGCTGCTTCTGCTGCTAACGCTGCCATCGACCACATGCGTCTATGGGCTGCTGGCACTAACGGCGAATGGACTTCTATGGGTATCCCATCTGACGGTTCCTACGGTATCCCAGAAGGCCTAATGTACTCCTTCCCAGTGACTTGCGAAAACGGCGACTACAGCATCGTTCAGGGTCTAGAAATCGACGACGCTTCTCGCGCTCGTATGAACACGACTCAACAAGAACTGGAAGAAGAGCGTGACGCAATCGCTCACTTGCTAGGTTAATTTGTAGGTCGAACTTCAGTTCGACATGTCGGCCTAAAGGCCGACCTACAAACACCCTTAAAAGGGCCTGATGATTTTCATCAGGCCCTTTTTTTATTTTTCCCGTATACTCCCCCCATGAACCCTGAAGTAGACATCCCTTATCCACCGCGCAGCTGGCTACAGAACAACATAAAGTCTCTGTATATAGCGTGCCTGATGGTGTTTGTGCCTTTGTGGATGCTGGGTAGCTGGTATATTTTTACTAATCAAGCACAAACCAATCTGCAACAGCAGATCAAATCAGACTTATCCTTGTTTGCTGATAGCCTCGATAGCGAACTAGAGAAATACCGCTTTGTACCTAAAATGCTGATCATGGATGCCACCTTGGCCAGCACCCTCGCCAATAAGAACCTGCTTCATTACCGCAATATTCATGACTACTTGATACATATCCGCACCGTAACAACCGCTGACGAGGTATTTTTATTGGATATCAATGGCTCTACTTTGGCATCTACTGAGCACGCCAACCAAGGCATTGACTATGCCCACACACCCTACTTTCAAGCTGCTAGAACCGGTGTCTCGGGCGGTTTTTTCACCCTCGGGGTGAACGCTGGCATACGCGGTTATTATTTCAGTGAGCCAATTTTTGACACCAAAACCGACGATGTACTCGGGGTCATTGTGGTGAAGGTAAACATGTCACGTTTAGAGCGGGGCTGGCTGAACAAGCGCACTCCCATGATGATGACCGACGAATATGGTGTTGTCATTGCCTCAAGCGTGCCCAGTTGGCTGTTTACTAGCCGTCAGCGGCTTGAAGAGAGTGCCAAGCAAGCTATCAGAAGCACCAGCAAATACCCTACTACTTCGTTTCCTGAGTTGCAGATCAACCTTATAAAGCAACGTGATAACGCGCAAATAATCAGCTTACCTAGGCCTGACTACAATCGTGTACTAGAAGTCAGCCTCCCTTTGCCTGAACTGAGCTGGCAGCTATATGGCCATGGCGATTTAAAAACGCTGGATTTCGCTATACAGCGTAATACAGCGCTATCGATACTGGTATTTATACTGACGGTTTCTTTGGCCTACGTGGTTCTACAGCGACGCTTACAATTCAACGAAACCTTGGGCCGCCGAGAGGTCAACCAAGCTCGGCTACAGCAAGCCAAGGAAACTCTGGAAGTGCGTGTTGCCAAACGTACTCAGGACTTGCAAGACCGCAACGACCAGCTTAAACAGGCACAAACAGAGCTTATTCACTCAGCTAAACTAGCCACCCTTGGCCAGATGGCTACTAGCGTTACCCATGAAATTAATCAGCCTCTGACCGCCATACAAACATCAGCTGACAATGCTGAACAATGGTTAGAACGAGAAAACTACAGCCGTGTTGCCAACAACATAAGCAGCATCAAGAAGTTAGCGCAAAAAATGGCGGCAATCACTTTGCACCTGAAGACTTTCGGCCGTAAAACCGACAACAGCACCAGCTGGGTTTCCTTAGATGAAGCCGTTAACAATGCCGTCGAATTGGTGGCATTACGCTGCAAACAGGAACAGGTGGAGCTGGCCATCGATTGCCACCACAAGATGCAAGAAGTTCAAGTTCTAGCCGACCTAGTACGCTTGGAACAAGTACTCATTAACCTGCTGACCAATGCCCTAGATGCCATGTTGGACGGTAGCGATAAGAAACTACAAATTAACTGTAAAATTGAAGACAACGGACTAGAGCAGCAATTGTCAGAAGGATCAGTGACAAGCCAAAAATGGCAACACAACATCTGCCTTCAAGTTATAGATACCGGAACCGGCATAGACCCTGAGCACCTAGTACAGCTATTTGACCCCTTCTTTACCACCAAGGGTACTGGTGTAGGCCTTGGTCTTGGCCTATCTATTTCTTACAGTATAATTGAAGCCATGGGTGGTACACTAAGTGCTGCCAACAACCCCCAAGGTGGCGCGCAATTCTGCCTGCGCCTACCCTGCAAGGAGCCTGCCCGTGGAGCTTAACCGCACGCTTACAAAGCACATCGCCATTGTTGATGATAATGCTGACATACGCGAGTCTTTAGCAGAGCTGCTAGAACTGGCTGACTACGACGTAAGTGTCTTTGCCTCTGCCGATGCGGCTCATCGCATCATCAATGCCGATTATCCTGGGGTAATTATCAGCGACCTACGTATGCCTGGTATGGATGGCATGAGCTTCTTAAAGCACATGCAGGCGATCGACAAGCAACTGCCGGTGATAATGATTACCGGCCATGGCGATATTCAAACTGCCGTGGAGGCCATACAACTGGGTGCCTATGACTTTATCGCCAAGCCATTCCAACGCGAGGGCTTGCTAGAAACCGTTAACAGAGCCATGGATAAACGCCGCTTGGTGATGGAAAACCGTGTTCTAAAGCTATCCTTAGAAAACAGTGCGGCTACGGCCATTGTTGGTCAGTCTCAGCCTATGCAAGCTTTAAAGGCTAAGATCAGTAAGCTCGCCAAAGCCGATGTGAGCACCCTTATTCACGGCGAAACCGGCACCGGCAAAGAATTAGTAGCACGTAATCTACACGAACAGAGTGCCCGTCGCGACGGCCCCTTTGTTGCTATCAACTGTGGTGCCCTGCCGGATACCATGATGGAAGCTGAGCTATTTGGTCACGAAGCCGGCGCCTTTACCGACGCCAAAAAGATTCGCCAAGGCAAATTTGAATACGCCCACCAAGGCACCATCTTTTTGGATGAGATCGAGAGCATTCCACTTTCTCTGGCAGTGAAAATTCTGCGTGTATTACAAGAACGCAAAGTTGAGCGCTTGGGAGCAAACACCCCCATTGATGTGGATATACGCATCATTGCCGCCACCAAAACAGATCTAAAAACCATGTCCGAGCGAGGCGAGTTCCGTGAAGATTTGTACTACCGTTTGAACGTGGTAGAGCTATTCCTACCACCATTGCGCCAACGTGGCGAAGACATCTTGCAGCTATTCCGCTTCTTCATGACCAAAGCCGCCGAGCGTTTTAGTTTGCCACTACCCGCTTTGCCTATGGATGCTGTTGACAGCCTCATGCAACACAGCTGGCCAGGCAACGTACGCGAACTCATCAACGTCGCCGAACGCTATGTGTTAACGGACATGCTATTAGACCAGCAAAGCCTGGATGTATGGGAAAAACCCGTCACCCAGCAAACCCTGCCGAACATGGTTGAGCAATACGAACAACGTCTAATCGAACAGGCTTTATCCCAAGCCCAAGGCTCCATTAAACAAACCTACGAAGCCCTAGGTATTCCCCGTAAAACTCTATACGACAAGCTGGCTAAATACGGCATAGACCGTCAACGCTTCATCGACGAATAAACACTACCCCTTATATCGTCAAGCCATCCATTAACAGTGTGCGGGTTTCCGCACACTGACACCTTCCAGACGTGCGAAACACCACACAAACCCACCCCAAGTAAATATTATTACTCATATAAAACAACAGGTTATAAAGTTGGCACAAGCTTTGCTCTATATAAACCAGTTGCGAATCAACTAACATTTATAACCAAGAACAATCACAAATTGAGGTTTACTATGAAAACTCTAATGAAAACTACTCTAGCTGCTGCCATGGCACTTGGCATGGCTTCTGCTCCAGCAATGGCTAGCGACGTTTGCCAAGACGGCGAAATCGTTATCAAATTCTCCCACGTTACCAACACCGACAAACACCCTAAAGGCATTGCTGCTACTGAGTTTGCCAAGCGTGTGAACAGCGAAATGGACGGTAAAGTATGTTTGGAAGTGTACCCTAACTCCACTCTATACGGAGACGGCAAAGTACTAGAAGCCATGTTAATGGGTGATGTACATATGGCCGCGCCTTCTTTATCCAAGTTTGAAAAGTACACCAAGCAATTCCGTTTGTTCGACTTGCCATTCATGTTTAAGAACATGGACGCGGTTGATGAGTTCCAGTCTTCAGCCACTGGCCAGTCCATGAAGGAGTCCATGGTTCGCCGTGGCTTGCTAGGTCTAGAATTCTGGCATAACGGCCTTAAGCAGCTATCTGCTACTAAGCCACTACTTGAACCTAGCGATGCAGAAGGCCTGAAGTTCCGCGTACAAGCCTCTGACGTACTCGTTGCGCAGTTCAAGGCTGTTGGCGCCGTACCACAGAAGATGGCTTTCTCTGAAGTTTACCAAGGCCTACAGTCTGGTACTATTCAAGGTCAGGAAAACACCTATTCCAACATCTATGGTAAGAAGTTCTTCGAAGTTCAGGATTCTGTAACTGAATCCAACCACGGTATCATCGACTACTTGGTAGTAACTTCTGCTGAGTTCTGGGAAGGCCTACCTGCTGCCGAACGTAACCAGCTAGAAACTATCCTACGTGAAGTGACGGTATCTCGTAACGCCAAAGCCTTTGGTGTAAACGAAGAGAACAAGAATGCCATCATCGCTGCTGGCAAGACTGTACACCAGTTGAACGACACGCAACGTGCCGCATGGAAATCTGCCATGATGCCAGTTTGGGACCAGTTCAAGAAGGACGTTGGTCAAGACAACATCGACGCAGCACAGGCTATCAACGCCAAGCACTAAGCGTCCGTTCCTATCCCCACTCCAGTAGGTGGGGATAGTTCTACGACCATGGCCTCGTCTGTTTTAACCTCAGCGAGGCCATTTATTTTTGAAATGCATATAGAAGGTTTTGCACAGCTCCAAAGCGTCGTTAGTTACGCAGTAGCTGCGCAAAGCTTTCTTAAGGTGAAGATTATGCAAGAACCTAAACATCTAACTCGCACCGACCACTGGGAGCGCAACTTTGTTGCCCTAGTACTAGGTTTGATGACCATGGTAACGTTTATCAACGTGGTTATTCGCAAGCTGCAGGAAATGGACTTTTGGCGCGCCGATTGGTTTGCCCCAATTGCCGAACCCCTTTCAGATTTTGGCCTGCAATCATTAGAAATCACTGTCTTTCTATTTGGCTGGCTGGTTATCGTAGGCACTCCCTACACAGTAAAAATCAAAGCTCAGCTAGGTGTAGACGTGGCCTTGCATTATATGACACCAAGTGTGCGCAAAGCCTCTGCTTTGCTTGCAGTTACCTGCTCACTTATCTATGCCCTACTTCTGCTAAAAGGCAGTTATGACTACTGGGCACCCTTTGCCAATCTACCACCTACAGAAGGCCGCTGGTTTCCAGAAGGCTTTAAGAGCCGCTTCCTAGAGCAAGGCTTCTATGAAGTGAACGACATTATGATGCCGGCTTGGGGACAGATACTAAGCGACTGGTTTAACTATGGAGAGGAATACGAAAAGATCCCTCGCTTTATCCCTTACTTCGCCCTGCCTTTAGGTATGGTCATGCTAACTTGGCGCTACATTCGCGTCGCTAAAGACGTGGTACAAAACAAGGCCGATATGATTATCGCCAGCCACGAAGCCGAAGACATGGTGGAAGAAGCCGCCGCTAAAGCTGATAAGGAAGATTAATCGTGGAAGCTCTTATACTCTTTATATTGGTCATTACCCTCTTATTATTGGGTGTGCCTATCGCTATTTCGTTGGGCTTAAGCTCCATTTTGTTCTTATTGGTATATTCCGATAGCTCTTTGGCATCCATTGCTCAAACTCTATTTTCGGCCTTTGAAGGCCATTACACCTTGCTGGCAATCCCCTTCTTTATCTTAGCCTCCAGCTTTATGTCTACGGGCGGTGTGGCGCAGCGTATTATTCGCTTTTCTATCGCCTGTGTGGGCCACCTGCACGGTGGTTTGGCCATAGCGGGTGTGTTTGCTTGCATGATGTTCGCTGCCCTATCAGGCTCGTCGCCTGCTACCGTAGTAGCAATTGGTTCTATCGTCATCGCCGGCATGACTAAGATGGGTTACACCAAGGACTTTGCTGCTGGTGTTATCTGTAACGCCGGTACTCTAGGCATCTTGATCCCACCTTCCATCGTCATGGTTGTGTACGCCGCTGCTACTGACGTATCTGTAGGCCGTATGTTCCTAGCTGGAGTTATCCCGGGCTTGTTAGCGGGCAGCATGTTGATGTTAGGCATCTACGTTTACGCACGCATTAAGAACATGCCCAAGGGCGAATGGGCAGGCTGGGGTGAAATCCTTGCCTCTGCCAAGGCTGCTAGCTGGGGTTTATTCCTGATCATCATTATTCTTGGTGGTATTTACGGTGGTTACTTCACACCCACAGAAGCCGCTGCGGTAGCCTCGGTATATGCCTTCTTGGTATCCATGTTCATCTATCGTGACATGGGGCCATTAAAGACCAGTGACGGTCAAACTAACTTGACCGTTTGGCAGAAGCCATCTTCTTTGTTAACTGCTTGGTTCCACAAGGACACCCGCGAAACCTTGTTTGATGCTGGCCGCTTGTCCATCACCTTGCTGTTTATCATCGCCAACGCCTTGATCCTTAAACACGTTCTTACTGACGAACAGATCCCACAAAGCATCGCTAATGCCATGTTGGCAGCGGGCCTTGGTCCAATTATGTTCCTGGTAATTGTTAACGTTATATTGCTGATTGGTGGCCAGTTTATGGAGCCATCAGGTTTGATCGTGATCGTGGCACCACTGGTGTTCCCTATCGCCATTGAACTGGGCATCGATCCGATTCACCTTGGTATCATCATGGTAGTAAACATGGAAATCGGTATGATCACGCCGCCAGTTGGCCTCAATCTGTTTGTGACCTCAGGCGTGGTGGGTATGCCCATGATGCGCGTTGTTAAAGCCGCTCTTCCATGGCTTGCCATCTTGTTTGTGTTCTTGATTATGGTGACCTACATCCCAGCCATATCTACCTTCCTACCCACCTACTTTATGGGCCCAGAGGTGATTATTCGCTAGAAATCTGACGTGTTTGGGGTCAGACCTGAGGCCTGACCCCGTTTACATATTAGCTAAGATCTTCTACCAAATTTTTGATATCGACATGCTCTGGCAATTCTCGATGCTCTACCACAGGCTTCTGTGCAGCAGTCGTGGTAAAGCCTTGCATAGAATCGTGCAAATGCGCTGCTTGTTGCATCAGTCCACTCGCAGAGGCTGCCGACTTTTCTAAAAGTTCTGAGTTGCGCTGATTTATACTTTCTAGCTGGTTCACAGCATGATTAACCTGTTCGATGCCCAGGGCTTGTTCCTTGCTGGCATCAGCAATCGCAGCAACAGATTCTGCTACTTGCTCGATATCCTGATTAATGGCCTGCAAGGATTCACCTGTTTCTTGCACCAAACGATTGCTAGTAGAAACCCGTTGTGTGGTGTCTGTGATCAATCCACTGATGTCTTTAGCTGCATCAGCGGAGCGCTGAGCCAAAGTACGCACCTCTCCTGCCACTACGGCAAAGCCGCGGCCTTGCTCGCCAGCTCGAGCCGCTTCCACAGATGCATTAAGCGCAAGTAGATTGGTTTGAAAGGCAATGCCGTCAATAATACTAATAATTTCAGCAATCTTATTACTGGCTCTACTAACGCCTTCCATTGCATCCATAGCTTGGGTGACTATCTCGGTGGTAGTCTGAGTGTCAGCTCGAGCACGGCGCATCATGTCATCGGCCTGCTGAGCATTTTCAGAGTTTAGGCGTACGGTCCCTGACATCTGCTCCATACTCGCGGCAGTTTGTTCTAGAGATGCTGCCTGATCATGAGCACGAGCGGTTAAATCCTGACCTCCACGGTGTATGGTTTGGGCTGTTTGATTTACCCCATCTGCCATAACCAATACGCCCTTCACCGTCTCCGATAAGCTCATATTAGTATCATCTAAGGCCCCTGCAATCAGGCCAAGCTGGCCACTGTATTGGCCCTGTACCTTGTGGCCAAGTTCGCCATCATTCATAGCCGAAGTAACTCTGGTCACCTCGGCAACAGCCGAAGACAAGGCCGCCATAGACTGATTGATATGCTGTTTTAGTTCCTGCAGGTCACCGTGCAAAGGCTGCTCAATGCGAGCATTAAAATCACCTTCTGCCATAGCCTGCATAACCAGACCCATGTCTTTTAATGCCTTTTCCACGGCCGCCATGGTGTCATCAACTTGCTGTTTCAAAGCGCCCTGTACACGCTCATCCATGCGCGCCGAAAAATCGCCTTTAGCCAATTTGGCCATCAGCTCAGACAAGCAATCCATGGTTTGCGCAACGCTGTCTACCGACTGATTGGTAGCATTTTTCAGAGTACCGAAATGGCCGATCATGGGCATTTCTATACGTTCAGAGGTATCGCCTTTAGCCACTGCCAACATTACGCGATTTACTTCATCAATGCCGCGCTGCATACGCCCTTGCACCCGATTAAAGGCTTTACCAGCCCTTTGCGCAGACCCCGTAGCGTCATCGAGCGTTACACGCTGAGAAAAGTCACCAGTGTCTACCAAATTTTCAAGAGCTTCGGCTAAATGTTCTACAGGGGCTTCCATTTGACGTCCCAAATGCCAACCAACTACCAAACCTATTAACACTGCGGCAATGTATAACCAGAGATCCACTGATAGGCCTAAAAGGCCCGCCATAGCTAATGGCGCAAAGCCCATTAAAGCAAAACCAAGTGCTAGCTTTAACCGATTAGAAAAGTGCATAAATTAAGTCAGCATATCCGTAAACAATAACCAGATGGAGTATAACGTCCTTAGGATAAACAGGGCTACTCTTTATATCTACCATAGGCCTATGTATATGTAAGAAATTGTAGTTGCGAGGCTAAGCGTGAAAGAGCAGCCATTAAGACGTACTCTGGCGTTCTCTTTGTTTAAATTTAGTGTAGGTCTCCAGATCAAAATATGAAATCGTTTCTATATCAGCCTTATTAATAACGACTTTGAAATGATCTAACGTTAATTTTTCGTGTTTTCCTTCTATGATGCCGTTTTCTTCATAATGAGAATAATAATTTGATTGGAATTCTACACCTAAATTATCCTTATCGCGGTATCCACTAAGCATAGGCAAAATTGCAAGACTAGAGCTTTCTCCATTTTCATAACTTAAATCGCCATAACAAATACCAACGTAGCATTTACGAGTAGACAGGGATATCAAAACAGTAGCTTGAGTAGAAGATGAATCTAAGATAATAGCTTCCATATGATCCTTGCTGGCAATTTCAGCAATGATTTGGAAGAGCAAACGAGGATCTTGGTATCTGCGATCCATATAAACGCCTACTAAGTAGGCTATTAACAAGGTCAACAGCACCCAAAAACCAATTTTTATCTCTAAATTATTAAGCCCTGTACCTTTTAGCAAGCTTGGAACAGTTTCACTAAACCAGCCTAAAATTACAGAAACAACATCAAATTTATCAATTAAGAAATACAGAAAACTAGAAGCTATCGCGATAACTGTTCCCCATTGGGCAACATGAAAATATGCGTCCCAGCCAGTGGAACGCTTCTGCCGAAAACGTGCAGGTGGATATTTATTAGTAAAAATAAAGCCCGATACTAAAATAACTGCAATGAAAAGAACGCCCACTTAGAAAGAAAACTCTCGCAACTTTTTCAGCTGTCTTTTTATCTCTGTTTGCGTTTCAGTAGCTTCAACATTTAGCGATACAAAGCCATCTTTACTAATATTTAATTTCCCCATATTAGCGATCAACTTATCCTTAAGTACGCTAGCCGGATCGTTTACATTGGCATTGGCATTATCGTTATCTACACGCTTATGCATATTATCTCCTTGGCTATTTCCATATGAAAAACTTCAGTTCAGCATAGCACATACCTTCAAAGTCGAAAAATACAAGCCTATTGAGCCCAAGCAACAAAAAAAGGGTTACTCTTTATATAAATCCGGGAACCCAGACTGCTGCGCAATACCTACCGCAAGATCTGTATCCATGCCTTGGCCCCACTGCTCACTGTGCACCAATTCATCTAGAGACATGCGTTGACGCCAGCCTTTGCTGGCAAGTTCTGGTTGAGCACGAAAATGATCAACATAACCGATACAAAGGTAAGCTATAGGTACAATTTGTTCGGGAATGCCCAAGGCCTGCTTTAAATCACCTGTTTCTATGATGCTCACCCAACCCACTCCTAAGCCCTCCGCACGGGCGGCAAGCCACAAGTTTTGTACCGCACACACGGTGCTATACAAATCCATTTCGGGCATATGAGTGCGGCCTAGTACCACCTTGCCGCTACGTGCTCGATCACAGGTAATACATAGGTTAATAGGCGCATCAACAATGCCTGCCAACTTCAGTTGTTTATACTTAGCTTGGCGTTCGTCAACAAACTGTTCAGCGGCTTCAGCATTGGCTTTTTTAAACGCCTCTTGAACCTTGTGCTTTACCTCATCGCTCTTGATAACGGTAAAATCCCATGGCTGCATGAAGCCTACAGAAGGAGCATGATGCGCAGCATAAAGCACACGCGCCAGCACTTCATCGGGTACTGGCGTCGGTAAAAACTCGCTACGTACATCACGACGGTTAAACAGAGTTCGATAAAAACCATCACGATCATCATTACTGAGGTAATGTAGGCTTTGTGCAATATCATCTTGTTCCACGGTATTCTCCTTGCTGGAACAGTAAACAAATAAGTGTTGGCATGTTGCCTTTCACACCCCACAAATGCAAGGTTTAAAGTCACTCTATGAGGCGCTTATGGTACGTAAGATACTGATGATTACCGCCGTTGAAGCAAATGACAACAAGGTTGTTACAGCGATAATACTCGCCACCAATTTGGCATTGCCTCCCATGGCTCGTACCATGGGATAACTTGCCGCCGCCGTAGGCGCACAAGCCATCAGCACCAACAACTCTAACGAGACACCACGTAATCCAAACCCATATGCCACCAAACCCGTCAATATCGGTGCCACCACCAACTTTGCCAAGGTTGCCAACCACACCTTATCCATATCGTCTTTGAGGGCTTTGAAGCTCAAACTACCACCAGCACACAGCAAGGCCAAGGGTAATGTCATAGCCGCAAAATACTGGCCTGTACTTAGCACTACTTGTGGTAATTGCAGGCCGATAGTGGAGCCTAACATAGACCAAACCGCAGCGAGCATAATGGCAATAATCAAAGGATTTTTAGCAATGCCTTTTATGGTGGCTAATACACTAATATTATCCGCCTGTTTGCGACTTAAGGTAATCACCGATAGGACATTGAACAGTACCGTTACCAAAGCCAGATACATGGCAATCTGAGCGACACCGTCTTCGCCATGGGCATTTAATACATAAGCTAGACCAACAATACCCAAATTGGAGCGAAAGCCAGCCATCACCACCACACCCCGGTCACTACGAGGTTGTACCAAGCGCTTAGCGAGCGCTTCCATCAACAACCACATAATGACCGTAACCAAGACGCCTACCAAGGCACCTTGCAAAGTGACACCATAGGTCAGAGGCCGTGTGGCAATACTAATAAACAGCAACACAGGCAAGGTGAAGTTGAATACCAAACGCGACCCCATACGAATGAAATGATCATCTATAAGGCCGACACGCCGTAAACCATAACCACACATCACCACCAAGAAAATTGGTGTGGTAATGGCGATAGTCTGCAGTAACAAAGAAAAGAACATAATAAAGATGATTATTGGTGTAGCTGAAAAGCACTAGTTTATCATTCATGGAAATTTAATGGAGATCCAGTCTTGGCTCTAGCTAGCTAATTATCACCTTGTTATTCTGTGGGTACTAAAAGGAGCCAGTATGACCCGCCAACCTTGTATTGCCATCGTTGAAGATGACGACGACCAACGCCAAAACTATGTGCGAGCATTGGCTCGCATGCCAGTACAAGTACTCGCCTTTGCTGACAAAAATAGTGCCCTGCTGGCCCTTGCTAGTCAGCGACCCGACCTGCTTATTCTAGACATCATTCTAGGCCAAGAGTACGATGCAGGTTTTAATCTTTATAGCCAATTGAGCCGCCAGTACCCAGATTTACCCGTGCTATTTCTGACTGAGCGAGTAGACGAAATTGACCAGGTATCCGGTCTCCGCATGGGCGCATGGGACTACCAACCGAAACCAATAACCATTGATTATTTTGTTGCCAAGGTAGAATCCCTATTACGTTTGGCGCGCAACAGCAGCCCTAATCTGGAAGCTCGAGAAATCGCTTGTGGCAACTTAAGCATAGACTTAGACCGTCGCCATATTCACTGGCAACAACAGCCTTTGGCCGAATTCACTATGACCGAGTTCACCATGTTAGAATACTTGGTACGACGCCCAGGCCAAGTACAATCGTATCAGCAATTAGGCCAGGCCACCTTTGGCGGCTGTGTGGAAAACAACACCATTAGTACTCACATCAGCAATATTAAACGCAAATTTAAGGCCGTTGATGTGGGCTTTAATAATATTATCTCTGAATATGGACAAGGCTATCGCTGGCGCAACTAAATGGGGACTGTTCAAGCTCCGCTATCAACTGCTAGCTATCGGTCTGGTATTGTTGAGCCTGCCATACTTGGGCTACCGCTTTATTGATGCTACCGGTGGGCTTTTACAACAAAGCCAATCACAAGCCCAAAAGCTGGTAGCACAATCGTTGGCCAACGTTTTTGTGCAGCGCCCAGAATTGTTGCTACAACTGCCAGAACTGAGCAAACAACAGCCCCTGCTGTTTGTGCAGAGCATCAATCAAAGCAAAAACATCGATGGCTTAGCCGATGATTGGCGCAACGAGATGGTGCAAGCCAGCGAATTCTCCAGCCCCCAAGACCGCGTGCATTTCACCGTAACCCTCGGCAAATTTGAACAGCAATTACTTGGCAAGGTCCAGGTCTATGACCAGCATTGGGTAAGCCCCGATTCCAGTGCCAACAATCGCCTACACAGTGATCATCTGCGGCTATCCTATGTTGATAGCCAACAACAAGCTCACCACCTATTATTCCTCAGTCCAGAACAGGGTACAGTACAAATCCACCAGACCAATGCTCAAGGCAACGCCATCGGTCAGCAACGCAACCACTTTGCTATCCAAGCTAGTATGCAAATAAACACCGACGGCTACCTGCTGGAATGGCAAATGCCGCTGGCCCTAATGGGTGAAAAGCAACTACTATCCCTGGCCGTTGTCGATGCTGATGATGCTCATAACACGCCTAACATACTTTCTACCCAAGGCCCAGAACAGGGTGGTTATACGGCACTGAATACCCTATCTAATCAGGCCATGGCCCTTTTAGCTGGCCAACAAAAAGGGCCCTTATCTGTGACTCTTTATGACCAACAACTCAATCGCCTAGGCCATACTGGACACCTACCAAATGCATCACCAGATACTTGGAATTGGCAGCTAGGTGAGCTGTGGCAACAAGTCACCGCAAGCTTACTCAACCAAGTCCTTAGCAGCACCAACCCTGTACAAGGCGAGGCTAGTCATAGTCGACCACGCCTCCTTAACTTGGCCTTAGCGGGTATCACTGTACAAGATCGCTGGGCGCTACCCCATAGCCAAGGCATTCAAGCCACCGCCATGCCCATTACCAATAGCCAACAACAGGTTTTGGGGGTAGTGTTAGTTGAGCAGGGCATCGATCAACTACTGCAATTACAGCGTCAAGCTATGGAAAAAGTGGTACTAGTCAGCCTCACCAGTATTAGCCTGATTATGCTGAGCTTGTTTTTGCTATTCTGGCGTTTGGCACAACGGATCCGCACGCTAGGCAAGTATACTCACTCCCTAGTTGATGCTTACGGACGTATGCAAGACTCCAGCCTAACCTACGGCACCCAAAGCAACGATGAGCTAGGTGACCTAGCCCGAGACATAGCCCAAGTCATGACCCGTTTACAAAGCCATCAGCGCTTTCTAAGTAACATTCCCCGTACCTTGAGCCATGAAATCAAAAATCCACTGAATACTATTTCGACGTCTTTAGGCAACTTATCCACAGAATTGGCTGACCATCCGTCACGTGAATACCTAGATGCAGCCCAGCGCGGGCTATATAAAATAGAAGGTATTCTTAATAAACTCGCCAGCGCCGCCAGCTTAGAACAGGCCTTGCAACAAGAACCCACAGAACCCGTTGACCTAGCCCACCTGCTGCACAGCTACTGCAGTTTCCAAAGCCAAGTTGATGCATTGATTGATTACCAGGGTCCCCAGCAGGGCATCATGGTGACTGCTGTTGATTATCGCCTAGAACAAGCTTTGGATAAGCTGCTCGACAACGCGCGGGATTTTCGCACTCCTGACACGCCTATTCTAGTCAGCATCGTACAAGACGGCGCTTGGGCCAAGGTGAGCGTGTGCAACCAAGGTCCAGCCATTACCCCTCAACAAGCTGAACATCTATTCCACTCTATGGCCAGTCAACGTAGCAACGCTAAACAGGGTGGCGATGGCCACTTTGGTTTGGGCCTGTTTGTCGTCCGTATTATCTGTGAACATTTAGGTGGGCAGGTTAGTTGGCATAACTTATCCAATAGCCAAGGCGTGTGTTTCAGCATGCGCTTACCAGCTCACATCTAACTCCATTATATCTACACACTCTTCCCACGCTTATTCACTATTGTTTCACTTTATCACCAGTGTTGTTTGTTCTACTAAGGGTATGAATCACAACCGGATAGAGCAACCACCAAATGAATAATTTTGACGACTTTAAACACCGCGTCCAAATCTACACAGACAGCGCCGACAGCCCTTATGTAAGCCACCTATTCAAACAGTGCAATGACACCATATTTAGTCACGCGCCACATATGCAGGCTATCTCACCGCCTAGCACGGCGGATATCGCCTTACGCATAAAGGAAGTTTGTGCTGACTCCATAAGCTGGCGCTACATCTATAATTTGCTAGAGGACACGGTGCAAGATCAACATAACGGTTATGGCGTATCCAAGCCCGTAATCTTCCATTATGTGAGCAATATGATCATTGCTTTATTAGTGTATCGCCGCCACAACAAGACCTTAAGTGAAGACATCCTGTTACGCTTGATGAGCAAGCTCAATATCCAACATCCCATATTACGCGCCGCCATGGAAATGTTAGCTGAAGAAAGCCTACGCCGCTGCTATGTGCCCTACACTATGGTGGAACGGACCAGGACTTAGTAACAAAAAGCCCGCTAATCAAAAGACAGGCGGGCTTTTTATGAGCTGCGTCTAGCTAATAACTAGTCGCCAACCTTGGTGGTAACGCGTAAGCTACGCTGAGCTACCCACCAAGCGATAAATACCGCTATGGTGGCAACCAAAACTACCAAGGTTGCCAAAGCATTTATCTGTGGGCTTATACCCATGCGCACACTTGAAAATACCGCCATGGGTAAGGTAGTTGAACCTGGGCCAGATACGAAGCTAGCAATTACCAAATCATCCAAGGACAAGGTAAAGGCCAATAACCAGCCCGACATGAGTGCCGGCGCTATGATTGGCAAGGTCACTAGGAAAAACACCTTCCACGGTGGTGCGCCTAGGTCTTGTGCGGCTTCTTCAATGGACTCATCCATTTCTTGCAAGCGGGAGGTAACTACCACGGTAACAAAGGCCGTACAGAAGGTCACATGGGCAATCCAAATGGTGAGCATACCGCGTTGGCCAGGCCATCCCAAGGACTGCCCCATAGCCACAAACAATAGCAGCAAGGACAAACCAGTGATGACTTCTGGCATCACTAACGGTGCCGTGATCATGCTAGTAAAGGCGGTTTTACCTGTAAAATTGCCCATGCGCACCATCACAATGGAGGCCATGGTACCTAGTACCACGGCGGCAGATGCCGCCAAAAAAGCAATTTTTAGGCTGATCCAAGCCGCACCCAGCATTTGTGGGTCGCGAAATAGCTCGCCATACCATTTGAACGAGAAACCCGCCCAGACGGTGACCAGCTCCGATTTGTTAAAGGAGAAGATCACCAAAATAAGAATAGGCGCATAAAGGAAAAAGAAGCCCAAACTCAAAACAGTTTTTGAAAAGCGTGAAATTTTACCGGTTTGCATAGCTACGCCTCCAACTCACGTGATTGATAACGGTGGAAGAAGGTTATCGGCACCAGCAATAATAAGAGCATAACAATGGCCACAGCCGAAGCTACGGGCCAATCACGGTTGTTAAAGAATTCTTGCCACAGCACCTTACCAATCATCAATGTTTCGGCACCACCGAGCATTTCTGGTATCACAAATTCGCCCACTGAAGGGATAAACACCAACATGGAGCCCGCGATAATACCGGCCTTGGATAAGGGCAGGGTAACAGTCAAGAATGTCTTCCATGGTGGGCAACCTAGGTCGGCTGAGGCTTCTAATAAAGAATTGTCCAGCTTCACCAAGTTGGTATAAATGGGCAAAATCATAAACGGCAAGTAGGCGTACACAATACCAATATACACAGCAAATTCGGTATTCAGCATGGCTATGGGTTGGTCAATAATGCCCACAGACATCAAGGCGTTGTTGATCAAACCATTATTTTTTAGGATACCTACCCAAGCATAAATACGAATCAGAAATGACGTCCATGAAGGCAACATCACCATCATCAGCAAGGCATTACGGGAACTAGCATCGGCACGTGCTATCGCATACGCCATGGGGTAACCAATGATGAGGGCGCCGATAGTGGCGAAGAAGGCTATGCGTACCGAGCTTAGGTAAGCCTTGGCGTATAGGCTGTCATCCCAAAGGTAATAGTAGTTACCTAGGTTAAGGTTAATAGTCAGTACTTCGTCAGCCCAGCCCACCAAGTCTGTATATGGAGGAATAGCATACTGCATCTCCGAAAAGCTGATTTTGAAGACGATGATAAAGGGGACCAGAAAAAACAGTAGTAGCCATACATAGGGCACGCCTATGACACTACGGGCGCCGAGTTTGCTCATTGGTACAGTACCACCGAACTAGAGGCCGACCAGTACAAATAGACTTGGTCTTCCCAGGTGAGTCGTTGTTCATGGCGGTCCACGTTAGTGGTGGTGGCCATGACGGTTTTGCCCGATGCCAACTTTACATGGTAAACAGAATGGCCGCCCAAATACGCAATATCCTCTACCTTACCATGCAACCAATTGTCGCCTTGTTCGGGTTGGGTACGAGACATGTAAATTTTTTCTGGTCGTACAGCCACTCCCACTTGTGCACCTTCTACGGCGTTAACACCACCTTCAACGGATAGCACACAGTTTAGGTCCGTACAGGACAATTGGCTGGCATCTGAACCTACGCCTTGTACCGTGGCATCAAAAATATTCACCGAACCGATAAATTCAGCCGTATGGCGACTGTTCGGGAATTCATAAATTTCACTGGGGCTACCAACCTGCATTATTTCGCCTAAATGCATGACACTCACCCGGTTGGCCATAGTCATGGCCTCTTCTTGGTCGTGGGTTACCATAACGCAGGTAACGCCAACAGATTCAATAATATCTACCAGTTCCAATTGCATTTGGCTGCGTAGTTTCTTATCAAGGGCGCCCATAGGCTCGTCCAATAACAACACCTTGGGTTTTTTCGCCAATGAACGAGCAAGAGCAACACGTTGACGCTGGCCACCCGAAAGCTGATTAGGCTTACGCTTGGCAAAGTCTGTCATATGCACCAGCTTCAACATGGCCGCTACCTGGTCTGCAATTTGTGCTTTGGGTAGCTTGTCCTGTTTCAAACCGAAGGCCACGTTCTGCTCTACGGTCATATGCGGAAACAAGGCATAAGACTGAAACATCATGTTTACAGGACGTTGAAAAGGTGGCACCTTGGATACATCTTCACCGTCGATAAGAATCGCGCCTTCACTCGGTGTTTCGAAACCCGACATCATGCGCAGTAGCGTAGTTTTACCACACCCAGAGCCACCCAATAGGGCAAAAATTTCGCCTTTGTTGATGGTCAAACTAACGTCTTTTACAGCGCTTAATTGACCAAAGCGTTTCGTTACTTGGCGTATCTCTAGCATGGGGCTAGACGCAGCATCGCTCATAGCAAAACTCCGATAGGGTAGTGGGATAAATGAGGGGGGAAACGGCTAAGCAGCAAGCAATATGCCTACTGCTCAGCCTGTATCACAACGGATTAATTACCAGTACGAACGTCAGTCCATGCACGCGTAGCAGCACGGGTCACCTTCGGCGGCAAGATATCAAAGGTGAACAACTTGGCCTTGGCTTCTTCACTAGGGTAGATACCTGGGTGATCCAAAATGTCTTGTTCAACTAGAGCAGAAGCCGCCGCATTAGCATTGGCATACCACACGTAGTTGGTGATTGCCGCTGTCACTTCTGGACGCATCAAGTAGTTCAAGAACTTGTGGGCATTGCCAACGTTCTTGGCATCAGCAGGAATACCCATCATGTCAATCCAAAGTGGCGCACCTTCTGCAGGGATAACATAGTCTACAGCCACACCAGCATCGGCTTCATCAGCTGCTAATTGCGCCATAAATACGTCACCAGACCAACCCAATGCCACACAGATGTCGCCGTTAGCTAGGGCATCAATGTAGTTAGATGAGTGGAACTTAGTAATACTAGAACGCACACCTTTTACCACTTCGGCGCCAGCTTGCCAGTCTTTCTTGTTGGTGCTATTTGGATCAAGACCCAGATAGTTCATGGCAATAGGCAATACTTCATCAGCAGAGTCCAAAACGTGCACACCACATTCCGCAAGCTTAGCCATGTTTTCTGGCTTGAATACCATGTCCCAACTGCCAACATTAAAGTCATCGCCTAGGGCTTTTTTAACCATATCAACGTTGTAACCGATACCTGTGGTACCCCACATGTATGGCACACCGTAGGTATTACCTGGGTCAATACCAGCAATGGTGGCCATCATTTCGGCATCCATATTGGCCAGGTTTGGTAGTTGCGATTTATCCAACTTCTGGAACACACCCGCCATAATCTGACGGCCCATAAAAGAAGAGCTAGGTACCACTAAATCGTAACCGGAGTTACCAGTTAGCAACTTGGCTTCTAGCACGTCGTTGCTGTCAAACATGTCATACACAACCTTGATGCCTGTTTCGGCTTCAAAGTTAGCAATGGTGTCGTCAGCAATATAGTCCGACCAGTTATAAATGTTTAGTACTTCTTGAGCTTGTACACTGCCAGCCATCAAACCAGTGGCACAAGCTAGAGTAGCTAGGGTGCTTGTAATTTTTTTCATTATGCTCTCCTAAGTTAACTTATTTTTAGTGGTTCTTTAAGCTGAACAATCAGCGTTAAAGTGGCCAGCTAAAACATTCTTCCCGAGGGAATTCTTATTGCACCTGTGCCTGCACTTTATCTAAAGCGGCAGTCAACAAGGTAATCAATTCATCAATTTCTGCCTTAGTAATACACAAAGGCGGGCTCATAATCAAACAGTCGCCTACGGCACGGACCATCAAACCAGTGGCAATGGCGATGTCGCGTACCTGGCCGGCAATTTCCACGTCCTTATCAAACGGGGTGCGAGTGACCTTGTCTTGTACCAGTTCCAAGGCACCAACCATTCCCATACCACGGACCTGTCCCACCAATGGATGATCGGCTAGTTCGGCAAGCTTAGCCTGTAGATAAGGACCGGTCTCATCACGTACCGCTTCTACCATGCCTTCACGTTCGATAATCTCGATATTGGCTTTGGCAACAGCCGCCGATACAGGGTGACCCGAATAGGTATATCCGTGGGCAAACTCGCCACCGCTAATGACCACATCAGCCACACGCTTACTGATGGCTACACCACCAATCGGCAGGTAACCCGAGGACAAGCCCTTAGCAAATGGAATCATATCAGCTTCGATATCAAAGGTTTGCGCGGCAAACCAGTTGCCCGTACGGCCAAAACCAGTAATTACTTCATCCAGAATAATCAATAAATCGTACTTTTTACAAATACGCTGGATTTCTGACCAATAGTTAGCAGGCGGCACAATAACACCACCAGCACCTTGTATAGGTTCACCAATAAAGGCGCCCACGTTTTCTGCACCTAATTCTAGAATCTTCTCTTCTAGGGCTTTCGCAGCACGAATACCAAAATCAGTTTCACTTTCACCTGGAAGGGATTCTTTGTACCAGTGTGGCTGCATGATGTGGTCGATACCATCAATGATACCGCCTTGCTTGTGCATAAATTCCATACCACCCAAGCTCATACCCGCCATGGTGGAACCATGGTAGGCATTATCGCGAGAAATCACGATACGCTTTGCCGGCTGACCTTTTTGGGCCCAATAATGACGCACCATCCGAAGGTTGGTGTCATTGGATTCCGAGCCAGACCCAGTAAAGAACACGTGGCCAATATTGTCAGGTGCCAAGGACTTCACCTTGGCAGCAAGCTCGATAGCCGGTACGTTAGCGGTACCAAAGAAGCTGTTGTAATAAGGTAGCTTTTTCATTTGCTCAGCCGCCACATCAGCCAGCTCATCACGACCGTAACCAATGTTTACACACCACAAGCCAGCCATGGCATCCAAGATACGATGACCTTCGGAGTCATAAATATACACACCTTTAGCATCAGTCACTACACGGGTGCCTTTGCTGTGCAAGGCTTTAGAATCGGTAAATGGGTGTAGGTAACTATCCCGGTCCATTTCTTGTAGAGCCGCTGTATTGTTTTGCTCTTGGATCATGGAATTCATCATTGTCTCCTTAATGTCTGAATCGCAGACTGGATTACACAGTTAACAATAGGTACTCACGCTCCCAAGAGCTGATTACCTGCAAAAAGTTTTCGTTTTCTTTCTCTTTCACGGACAAGTAAGCCCGTACAAAACGATCACCAAAAATTTCCCTCAAAGGCTCACAACGATCAAGCTGAATAAGCGCTTCGGTTAATGAGCGTGGCAACTCTCGCGTACCTTTATCATAGGCACTGCCTTCCACATGAGCACTAGGCTCCAACTCTTCTACCATACCCAAATACCCACAGGCCAAGGTGGCCGCCATGGCGAGGTAGGGGTTGGCATCGGCACCACCAACACGGTTCTCTACACGTACGTTAGGTCCATTGGCATCTGGCACACGCAAACCCACGGTACGGTTGTCGTAGCCCCAATGCACGTTGACCGGTGCCGACTCTTCACGCATGTAACGGCGGTAAGAGTTCACATTAGGTGCAAACAAAGCCGTTACGGCCTTGGTGTACTTCTGCAAACCACCAATGTAATGACGCAAAGTGTCGCTAATTTCGCCATTTTTGCCCATAAACACATTGTTACCATCGGCATCCAACAGACTCTGATGAATATGCATGGAGCTGCCCGGCTGGCCTTCTACAGGTTTAGCCATAAAGGTCGCCGACATATCGTGCTTCAAGGCCGCTTCACGCAGAGTGCGTTTAAACAAGAACACCTGATCGGCCAAGCCCAGAGCTTCACCATGCACGAAGTTAATTTCCATCTGCCCCAGGCCTTCTTCATGGATCAATGTTTCCACGTCCAAGTTCTGAGCTTCACAATAGTCGTAAACATCTTCGAACAAGGGGTCAAACTCATTCAAAGCATCAATGCTGTATGACTGGCGGCCTGTTTCGGCACGCCCAGAACGCCCTACAGGCGGCTCCAAGGGGAAATCCGGATCCAAGTTGCGTTTGGTTAGGAAAAACTCCACTTCTGGTGCAACAATCGGCGTTAGACCCTTGTCTGCATACAACTGCAATACACGGCGCAATACGGTGCGCGGGGCCATATCCACTAGTTCGTCATTCGCGTCATAACAATCATGTATAATCTGTGCCGTTGGCTCTTGCGCCCACGGCAATACTTTTACTGCACTGGGATCCGGCTTTAAATAAATGTCGATTTCAGCATCATCAATCATGCTGTAATCGTTGGTATAATCACCGGTCACCGTGAGCATCAGCACGCTTTCTGGTATACGGGTGATGGTGGTCTCAGTAAACTTGGAAGCAGGCATAATTTTGCCACGAGCGATGCCCGTTAAATCACTGATAATGCATTCGATCTCAGTGATTTTATTATCTTTCAACCAGCTCTGTATTGACTGAGTTTCACTCATAAATATCCTGTTATTTGATTTTTAAGCGCTGCTCACAAGCAGCTTTAAAGCCTTGAAAAATAGCCGTATAAAATGGGTCGTCGTTGACCTGGTATTCTGGATGCCACTGCAAGGCCAAGTTAAAGGCCGGCGCACTTGGGTCACTAAAGGCTTCGATCAACCCGTCCGCTGCTTTGGCTTCTACTTGCAAACCATGCCCTAGCTGTTTGACGCCTTGGCTATGTAAGGAATTCACCGATGCTTCGGCTGCACCGTACAGTTCAGCCAGCACACCATTGGCACTGAGTTGTACCTGATGGGCATGGCCATATTGCACCTCACGACTCGCATGTTTGTCTTCTCGGTGATCCATAAAGCCAGCCTGCTCATGCACGTGCTGATACAGGGTGCCTCCGTAGACCACATTCATTTCCTGAAAACCACGGCAAACGGCCAACAGGGGTACCGCCTTTTTGATGGCTAGTGACACCAGAGGCAAAGCCAAAGAATCGCGACGCTCATCATAAAGGGTGCCATCGATATGCTCTCCGCCATAATGAAAGGGCTGCAAGTTACTGTGACTACCTGGCAACAACACACCATCAAGCCCGTCCAACAAGGCATCTAAATCCATACCAGGTTGATCACCGCGTTCATTCAGTGCGGGGATTAGCACCGGCACACCACCCATGGCATCAATCACAGCCGCGGCATACTTCTCACCTGCGCGGTGGTAGGCATTAACGCCGTCCATGCGTACATCGCAAGCTAGGCCTATAATGGGCTTTCTCATACAATTTTTTGTCGTTTTTAGAATTAGAGGGTGAACAATATCATAAACACGAAAATGAACACAAGAGCCGTGCACCATTATTTTGAACAGTACGAATTAACTCATATTTGACCATAACTATTTGTTTTAAATGCATTATTTTAACAATTAGCAATAAAACCCATTAGCTTGGCTAAAATAATAAACAAGGGATTTGTCATAAATATCGAACGATTCAGTATTTTTTTACTTGCAAGGCAAGGGGTTTCTGATACCATCGCCAACATACCCTAATAGTAATAACTAAGAGTAAATACCATGGCCCACCAAGTTGCCGACCCTCAAGAAGCTGTCGACTTTCTCGCTGCCAACCCCGATCTAGTTGCGGTTGATCTACTGCTACCTGATCAACACGGTGTATTGCGTGGCAAGCGCATCCCGGCTAGCGATCTACTTAAGGCCTATGAATCCGGTATCTTTTTACCAGGTTCAGTATTTGCTCTAGATATCAACGGCAACACTGTCGAAAGCACTAATATTGGCTTTGTCACTGGCGACTGCGACCAACCCTGCCGACCCGTGCCAGGCAGCCTAGCTTTGGTGCCTTGGCAAAATAAAACCATGGCGCAATGCCTATTAACGATGGAGAAGGTGCCGGGCGAAGCCTACTTCGCTAACCCCCGCCATGCCCTAGACCGCATCTTGGACCGCTTTAAGCAATTGAAACTAACCCCTATGGTAGCGGTAGAACTGGAGTTTTATCTTACAGACCCTGAACGCCAACCTAATGGCCAGCTGCAGGCGCCTATTTCACCAGTTAACGGACAACGTGAAGTGGACACTCAGGTCTACTCTATGGACAACCTAGATGACTACGGTGACTTATTAGAAGACATTATGGCGGCCGCCAAGGTACAGGGTATTCCTGCGTCTACAGCGATTGCCGAGTACGCGCCGGGACAGTTTGAGATCAACCTTAATCATATTGCTGATCCGCTATTAGCTTGTGACCAGGCGGTGATGCTAAAGCGCTTGATTCGCTCTGTGTCACGTCGCCATGGCTTTGAAGCTACCTTTATGGCCAAGCCGTTTGCTGATCATGCAGGCAACGGCATGCATATCCACATGAGCTTGTTAGATGAAGACGGCAACAACATCTTTAGCGCAGGCACCACACAAGATAATGCACACCTGCATAAGGCCTTAGCGGGTCTGCAACACACCATGAGTGACATGATGGCCTTGCTGTGTCCCAAGGTGAATTCCTTCCGCCGCTTCCAGCCTGATTTCTTTGTACCTATGGCGCCCACTTGGGGTATCGACAACCGTACGGTGGCTTTACGTATCCCTAATGGCGGCGCCAATGCACGTCGTATAGAACATCGAGTAGCTGGCGCCGACGCCAACCCTTACTTGGCCATGTCAGCATTGATTGCCGGCACCCACTATGGTTTGACTAATGACCTCAGCCTTGGCCCACAAATAAAGGGTAATGCACCCGATCAGGTAAAACCATCTCTGCCGTTAGATTGGCGCAGTGCCAACCATCAATTGTCGCGTAGTAGCTTTGCACAGGAGTATTTGGGCGCTGACTTCTTACACGTGTACCAAGAGGTACAAGAAGCTGAATTCATTCAGTTTAATGGCCAGGTAACTAGCTTGGAAATAGACTGGTATCAACGTACTTTGTAATCTTCTGGAGAGGCACCAATGGGCTTTAATAGCGGGCAAGGGCATACGGATTCGTGGTATGCGGCAAGTAGCACAGTACAATTAAAGCAACCTCAGCTAGCTGCTAAAGTTAGCGCTGACGTCTGTATCATTGGTGCTGGCATTACCGGCTTAAGCGCCGCCCTAGAGCTTGCGCAACAAGGCTTTAATGTAGCCGTACTCGAAGCCAATTGTATCGCATGGGGCGCCTCTGGCCGCAGTGGCGGACAAATGATTTTTGGATACGGCTGCGATATGCCAGTGATTGAAAAACTAGCTGGCAAAACCCATGCCAAGGCTATGTGGGACATGTCTCTGGAAGGCATGGACTTAATCCGCCAACGTATTGATGACCACCAAATTGCTTGCCATTTGCAGCATGGACACTTGCATGCTGCTATTAAGCCACGGCATATGCATGAGCTAGAATCTTGGCAGCAAGATCTAGAACAGGACTATGGCTACCAAAGCCTGCAAATGTGGCAAGCTAATGATCTACAAGACAAGATTGCCAGTAAACGCTATCTTGGTGGTCTTTATGATGCTAACTCTGGTCATATCCATCCGCTTAATTACACCTTGGGGCTGGCTCAGGCGTGTCTACAAGCCGGTGTAGATATCTATGAAAATAGCCCTGTTACCAAGCTTAATTCTCAATCTGGTAAGCACGCTTGTCACACACCTAATGGTCAAGTGCAGGCCAAGCATGTTATTTACGCCTGTAATGCCTACTTAGCCGACCTAGAGCCTCGACTAGGCAAAAAGATCATGCCGGTGGGAACCTATATCGGTGCCACTAAACCTTTAGGTGAAAAACTGGCCCGCGAACTCATTAGCAATAATATGGCAGTTGCGGATATGAACTACGTGCTAGATTATTTCCGCTTTAGTCACGATCATCGCCTGCTATTTGGCGGCCGTGTTAGCTACACCACCATTGCGCCTGCAAACCTGAAGAAGACCATGCATAAACGCATGACACAAGTATTTCCGCAGCTTAAAGATGTTGTATTAGAATATGCTTGGGGTGGTAACGTTGCCATTACCATGAACCGCGGTCCGCACTTTGGCCATCTAGGTAATGATATTTACTTTGCTCAAGGTTTCTCGGGTCACGGGATCGCTGCCACCAACTTGGCCGGTAAACTGATGGCCGAAGCTATTGCAGGGCAAGCAGGGCGCTTGGATGTATTCTCACATATTAAGCACCAACCCTTCCCCGGTGGTGATTTGTGGCGCACCCCAGCTCTGGTACTGGCTACGACTTGGTATCGCCTGCGAGACTACTTGTAATAATCTCTACAAAACTACTGCGCTCGTCACGGTTCGCAAAAATGCTTGGAGTTAAGCTAGGCTGCGTCGCTTTGAGCTTGTTCTTTGTCTGGATGAGTAGATGTTGGACCCGTGTTGGCACTAATCACCACGGCTGTTTCTTGGCTAATATTACGGAAACGGTGAGGTAGATTGGTGCGGAAGAAATAACCGTCGCCAGCTTTCATATGATAGATTTTATAATCAACAGTTAGCTCCACTTCACCTTCGATAACAGTACCAGCTTCTTCACCATTATACTTAATCATCTCTTCGCCAGTATCGGCGCCAGGTGGGTAAGTCTCCCTACACATAGACAACCCGCGATCAGGAATGTTGTGGCCAATGAGCTTCAGCGCCACACCTTGAGCTTGCATATCGGCTTGCTCATCAGCACGAAATACCACCTGATTAGATTTCACCAAATCAATGGTAAAAAACTCTTCCACACTCATAGGAAAACCTTTTAGCACTTTCAATAAAGAGCTAAAAGAAGGACTTACGGTATTCTTCTCAATCATAGAAATGGTGCTATTGGTAACACCTGCTCGCTTGGCGAGCTCTCGCTGTGATAACGCATGACGCTTGCGAATAACCTTGAGGCGTTCACCTAAATCCACAGCAATCTCCTAATTAATGCTAAACGGTTTGATATATCGAACAACTATCGCTAACAGGCCTTAGTCTAGCAAATTGTGTTCATTTTATCACACACATTTTACACTTCAGGAGGGAAATCTGCGGGAATTTTGACGCAGGTATTCACACCGGATCCCGGGGCTGTCTGTATGTCCACAATACCGCCTAAGGTCTTTACTCGCTCGTAAATACCGTTCAAGCCATAGCCCTTTTTTAGGGCGTTTTTGTCAAAGCCAACGCCATCATCAATTACACAAATACACATGCCAGCGGGCTCTTCATGAATCTGCACCTTGATGGTATTGGCATGGGCATATTTGGCAGCATTATTAAGCAGCTCTTGAATAATGCGATAGGTCGCTAGCGTATAGGTTTCATCTAAGCTATCGATAGATTCATCGATATCTAATTCGACATCGATATCCTGTTCAGAAAACTTAAATTCTCCCGCACACTGGGCAATAGCCATTTTTAAACCAAACATATCTAAGGCTTCTGGGCGCAGGCGCTGTATAAGATGACGAATATTTTCATACAACTCATCACTATGCTCAAAAATGTCCTCAGCACAGCGCTGCACCACATCAAGGTCCTCATTCTGCGCAATGATGTGGGCACTAATTTTTATCGCTGTAAGTGTCTGTCCAAATTCATCATGCAGCTCTCTAGCTAAGTGGTGATACTGGTCTTCTTGAATACGAATGATTTGCTTAGCTAAACGCCGGTTTTCGTCACTACTACGTTGAAGCTCAGAAGTACGTTTGGCAACTCTATTTTCTAGCTCATCATGTTGTTGCGCTATTTGAATTAAAGCCTGATCACGTTGCACCTCACTGCGATGCTTAGCAATACTAGTGCGTATGTAAATAATAAAACTCAGCGATAGTAACAATACCAATATGATCAGCTGATTTAGTTCGTTAGGGTACAAACCAACTTGCTGTGTCACCAATATGGTGAAGGGCTGACCAAATTTATCTAGCTTGTATTCCTTGCTGAGCTTATCGATTTCCCACACGGGTGCAAAACCCTCGTCGGGCGCGCGCTCTTCTGCCGCCAATTTATCCTTATCACCATAAACCAAACTAACGCTAGCACTAGGAATAGCCGCATGAGCCGCCTCTAGCATAGGGTCTGTAAGCACTAGTACGGTTGCCACCAAAGCACCAACCGCGTCTTCTCCAGATTCCGTTAAGACATTTTTTATGGATTTATAAAGGATGTAACCTTTACCGCCTTCTCGTAAAGCATAAGGCCTGCTGGCAACAGTTTGCCCAGTTGTTAAGGCCTTTAATAGAGGCTCGCGCATCAACTTTGCGGACATCATATCAAAGCCCAAAAGCCTTTTAACTTCATCCTTATAGGGATCTATAAAGAACACAGGAAACATTACCGGTGTATCATGTATTAAGTTGAAAGGCTTACTGGGTTTGCCGGTAGTACTGTTGCGTGATACATAACGGTAAACCTTATAACCTGGCAGGCCTTCCAATTGCATACGCTGAGCAAAACCAAATTGATCCTTAGGATGAATACCTACCAATGCCTCAAACATATAGATCTGGCTATGGGCATCGCGCATACGTTGAGTATAGCCCTGTACTTGAGTCACATCAGCTGGACCGGAAATCTGTAGCATGCTTGCAAAGCCAGAAAGCGCGGCGTCATTGATAACCAACTGTTCTTGAATACGGCTAACCGCAACACTGCTTTGACTGTTAAATTCTACTTCCTGATCAGTGAGGCTGGCCTCGGTAAATAACAATACCGATAAGCCGACTATACATAACCAAACGATAAACCGAGGCACAAAAAAGCCCCACGTACTTTTCCCGATGGAGCGCTCTTTTATACGTACATTATTCATGAATTCGATTCGAGGTGATTAGCGGTATTTGGTAATTAAAGCGAGTAAATTATCTTCGCTAAACGGCTTACTCATAAAGCCGTCTAACCCCTGTTGAGACCATTGTGCTTGGGCCTTCAGATCTCGTCGAGCCGTCACGGCCACAATTGGTGTAGATGATTTTGGCGCAGCCATAGCTCGGATCTTAGCGGTTGCTTGCAGGCCATCTAACACTGGCATCATGATATCCATGAGTACTAGTTGATAATCATCTCTAATAACCATATCAACAGCTTGCTGGCCATCTTCGGCTACTGCATAAGCAACATTATTGAACTCTAAAATTTCTCCGATAATCATCCGATTCTCTTGATCATCATCTACAACAAGTACTTTAAAGGTCATGATTAGGTTGCTCCATAATTATTGCTTGCAGTGTAGCATGCTTGCTAAAGGCCACCAACTCAGTCCTATCAATATTCTCGGCCCTTTTTTCTCTACCAATCCAGCCCATATTTAAATTGTAGAAAGAACGGTTCATTATCAATAATTAGGTAATTCGAGCCTAGGAAAGTAAGTGCTAGTGAGCTATGGTATAAATACTGGCAATGAAATTTTACAAGCCTCTCTGATAATGCAATGTCGTTCCACTTCACAGGTATTATATGATTCAAACATACAGCTCAAACCAATTGCGCATGCTACTCATTAGCCTAGTGGTAATTAGTGCATGTGAGATATTTTTTATCTTAGACGTACTCGAAGATGTGTTTGGGTTTGGCATGCCAGTACTGCGCTGGTTTGAACATACCACTATTGAAATATTTGTAACCATCGCTTTGGGCTTCTCTATTTCTACCATTATTCACAACATTCGTTCACTGCTATTACACCAGCGTAGTATTGAAGAGTCAGTACAAATAGCCTCCGGTGACTTACACAAGGTTATCAGTGAGTATTTTAAACAGTGGAAACTCACACCCTCAGAACAAGAAGTTGCCTTATTACTTTTTAAAGGCTTTTCTACCCAAGAGATCGCTGACTTACGTAAAACCAAGTTAGGTACCGTGAAGAACCAATCGAGTTCCATATACCAAAAAGCAGAGGTTAAAAATCGTAACGAACTGTTTGCACTCTTTGTAGAAGAGCTCTTGGGAGACAGCATACAAGGCGACGCTAAAAGCGCCTAAGTAAACACTACGCCCATGGCAGATTATCCATAAAATGCTTGAATGGTCTGCTATAACGGTGAATAAAATAGCGATATAGGTATTCGGCCGCTAACCAAGAGCCAATAATTAACAGGGATGAAACACCCATAAATATGAGCCATAACATAGCATCATCAGCACTTGATAAGGTTCCAATGATAGCCATGTTATGCATCACTGCCAAAGCCACCCCTATAGCCAAATTCACTAAAATATCGAGCTTTCGATGATGGTAACGAGAAATGAGGTAACCACTAATAAAATGCCAAATGGGCACCACTAATAATAGAGATAAGCCGAGATTGATAAACACCAGTTGACCGTAAACTCCCCAAGCACCTAACCAACCGGTGACGATTAAATCCAGGAGTACCAGCACCAATGCAATCAGCAAAACAGCAGCAACACGAAACAAAATGCGGTGTAACGAACTGACCAATAATAACACTACGCGCATAACTTATTACTCCACTCTAATTCGCTTCTAGCGACTAGTTTCTAGCTGTCCTCAGGTGCTTCTACTAAACTCACATCATCCATATCGTAGGGATAAGAACCTACAAAGAACATAGTCTCGTCCTTGTATATTTTGGTCTTTTTGGGGCGATATTCATAATCAAAAATAAGTAATATCCAAGCTATCTTAGCTTCACCCATCTTCTTTATCTTATGCTCTACTAAGCTAGCATAGCCGCTAGAATACGAACACGGTGCCAATATGTCCATGATATCGCCAAGACCCGTTTCGACACCATTTAGCTCTAAGTTCTCAACATCCACATCGGTAATGTGATAGTTGTTCATCCACTGCTCTTGACCAGCCTCATCAGCTTCAAAATAGGCTTCTGGCACCTGATCATATGGCTGTGTTGAAAACCAAACGGAGACTTTACCTTCTTTACTAAACACAAATTCAGGGGACGATTCGGATGACGAAGCTGAGGACTGTTCGGAAGACAAAGGGCTTACCTATTAAAAGATGGATTCTAGGCTCAATTGTATGTGTTTATGAGGCAACATCATAGTGGGGCTCAGCAATCAAAGCCGAGCCAACAGTGTATCCATTGTTTATCTAGGTAGTACCAATATGAATACTACTCCACCGTAATGGACTGAAATTGTTTGTACACATTACAACTTTTTTGAGCCATTCACCTCAAACCTCTGCTGGCTGGGGCTTAGATGCTCCAAGCCTCCTTCTTGTTCCCAAGGTTCAACCCGATCAAATACATTAATACGGTAACTTAAGGTCAATGCATGTCCTCCACCAGTGAGGCCGTCTACCCCAATAGAATCTAAAATCTTAAACAAAAACATTCTCCGCTCGTCATCAGACAGTTTATTTAGATCCTTAACCTTGCCAAAAAACTGATCCCACCAACCAGCATGGGTCTGTTCAGATTGTAGGTTTTTAAGCTGCTCATGTGCATTAGCCAATTTACGATTAGTGTTAGCTAAATCTTCATTCACTACCTTAACAATACGCCCAACTTCATCTTCTGAGCGCCTTCCAAGTAGCTTGTCTGCCTCCAATAATGCTATCTGATCCTTGGCAGTATCTAATGCCTTATTTAACTTTTTAATAGCGATGTTTTGCTTGTTAATTTTGATAGCAAGATCTTTTGTATCTGTATCCAATGTCACTGGATGACCATCCGCCTGCGGCAAAGCAATCAAAGACTTAACAACATTGCTCCATACTAGTGAATCCGTGACATTAAGCCGCAATGATTGCCGATTGTTGCATTGCACCTCTTGTTGCGCACTAAAATTGCGCTCTTTGCGAGGGCAATAATAATATTGCCTATAATGCTTCTTACTGTTACGAGCAGCTAACTTGTTGCCGCAAGAACCACAGACCAATAAACCTTTCAGCAAATAGAAGGTCTTCTGAGCCGGTTCTCGTATCCGATTATAAGATCGTAGATTTTTTAGTGCATGCACGTCAGCATATAGCTCTTGGTCCACAATTGCGGGGCACTCACAGCGGATTTTCTCACCCGTTTTCTTGTCCTCCACAACGTAATAGCCAACGTAATGAGTGTTGCCTAAAAGGGCTGTTAATGATCCCAACGACCATTTAGGATTATCGCGCCTTGTCCTTACCCCCTCTGCAAGTAGCTTTTGTGATATATCTCTGACTGAGTCGCCCTTCAAAAACCATTTGAAAATTTCATTGACCCATTTGGCTTCCATCTCATCTGGAGACAGTTTTTTATCAACCAATTTATATCCAAATGGCGGCGGCCCACCAAGCCAAGAACCCAATCTCACTTTCTGCAGTTTGCCTTGCCGTGATCGTTCTGCTCTAAGTGCGTTGTCGTAACTAGCAAAGGCACTCATAATTTCAAATACCAGCTTGCTTTGTGCCTCTCTTAAATTATATACACCACTTGGGACTAACAACTGAACGTCATTTTGCAATAACTTGTGCTTTATCAGAGCAGAAATTGTGTCATTACGTGTCAAGCGATCCATGGCATAAACAAAAATATGCTTAACATTTCCTGCTTCTACCTCGCCAATCAGCTGCACCAGAACAGGTCTATTCTCCAAAGAATCAGATGCAGATGATTTACCACCTTCATTCCATACTTTAGAATCAAAGCCTAACGCCTTGGCTCTGTCTTCACCTATGGTCCTCTGTGATTCTAGCGAAGTGCCGTGATCTTCTTGAGCCGCTGAAGAGACCCGTGTGTAAATGTGTAAGACAGGTTTGCTCATCATCATTCCTTTGCGTTATTTAGCTTCATCCACTATAAGTAAAAACTGATTTGTCGTAACCCTATCAAAGAGATAAGTAGGGCAAAAAAGCTTCTTTAATATATAAAACTAGACTCTTATCCCCTCCTAGCAACTAAATCACTCAGATACTAAAGGGATAAGACAGGTTCAATCGTCTACTTATTATATAAAAAGCCCTTCTTATCCCCTTCTAGACCAACTTCTTCAGCCCATTCCTTATAGCCCTCGAATGCAGATCTTTGGCCTGTAACTGGGTCACCGTTTAACCAATCAATCTGCTCTTGCTCGTAAGTAAAGCCATATTGCTGATTAATCCAGTGCCAACCCCCTTTGTATCTAATCTCATTCAATTGCTCATCTTTTTCAGCAAGCTCGTTAAAGATCGCTTGTCGGGATAAAATTGCCTCGATGCTTTCAACGCCGTTCATCTTCAGTCGATAAAAGTAATATTTTCGTCCGTCTATTTTCTGCTGCCGCGTGCAGTAGGTATCCAGAGATAAATAGCGCAACAAAAAGCCTAATTGCTTCACAGCACGACTTTTAACATCGGCCCTAACCTTCATACCAATCTGGATGCGTATGTACGCTAGCAACTGCGTACAAGCGTCAGCGAACTCTTCTAGATCCACCTTGCAAAATTCCACGTCGATAAACTTTTCACCATCAAAAATAGGGGTGGTCTTTAATAAAGCATGAATCAATGCTCCTGATGTGCGCCAGTCGTGAATCGCCAACAGTCGCTGGTCTTGTTCTAGCTTCGTGTTGTCCTGCAACTTTAAAAACTCCACGACCTTTAATAGTTGATCACGATCCTTCACAGTTTTGTAACGAGCGATCTGGTTACGATAACGGCCTAGGTAACCATTTTTTTCGAATCTGTCTAACTTAATTAGCTCTTCATCAATGGGTTGGCAATAAAAGCGTTCCATCAAGGTACGCAAATAAGCGCCAAACCACTTTCTGGGCACATCGAGATTCAAATAACTCATTCGGTCTTGAATCCGATGAAAATCATACATATTTAGGATTTGTGAATTTAAAATTAGCCCGTTTAGATCGCTATCACCTGGCCCTATAAAGGAATCAAGAACCTTTTCCCACTTATAAGCCTGTTGATAGTCAGGTATGCCCATTTGCACGTTCCAGCCATTGGCGTGCTTGTATTGGAGAAAATTTGCCTTAAGGTTGTTTTTAGACTGCCTTTGCTGTGACACTAGTCGTGCAGCAAATTGAATGAATGGCGAAATTTCGTGAGATTTATTACCAACATCGATTGCATAGTTGGCATTGGCAAGATCTGTTAAACCTTCTTCCTGTAGATCGTAGGCAACTATAGCCTCGTTGAATTCAACGTTGTTACGTTTACCATCAATCCAAACACAAACTTTGTCTGGGTGCCGGACGCGAGCCAATTGCTGGTCAATGTCAAAGTGCGTATTTACCACAGTTTCAAACAGCCCAATGACCGTGTCAATGTGTGTTTCATTATTAGCAAAGGTAATATCGATGCCGGTACCAAGCGATGGTGACGCGAGAATAACGTTGTATTTTAGAGACTCTACAGCAGCATTTTTTATAAAGCGCTGACCTTCTTTGCTGTTTGATGTCTCTGAGGTAATGGAAATGGATTGATAGTCTTCTGCCTCCTCCCAGCTAGCTATTTCTCGGGTTAGATTCTTTATCCATTTCTTCGTATTGGAGCAGATAAAGACGCGCTTGCCCATGGCCAAATCACGGCGGAGGATATCTAACGCTTGTGCTTTGCCCTCTAGGCAAATGATCTTGTGGCCTTGAGGTCGCCAAGTATTTAAAAGAAAATTAAACCGCTTGGTTAATTGATAGGCATTATTGTTGGTACTGCTTTCAAGGATAGACTTAATTGTACGGAACGTGACCCAACCTAAATCGGCATCCAAAAGCACAATTTTGTCAGCTTTATTAAGCAGTTCGCTAAATAGGGCAAACACAGATTCTCTTTTTCCCATCATGGTTCCAGACAAAAAATGTGCAAGCACCTGTTCAACTTCATCAATAATTACCAGCGAATAGCGCTTGTCCTTTACCTTAAACAAACTATCAAGACAGAGTCCATACCGTCTCTTGCGCATCAGGTTTTCATGTTGGCTATGCTGTCTATCTTCAAGATAGCAATTAAGATTCAATCGTTTGCACATTTGTCCGATTAACGCTTGTCGGTGGCCAATCAGCAACATGCTTTTTTCGGTGTCAATATAATGCTCATTGTCGTCTAAGTCCGCTTCCTCAAACTCCTCGAGGCTGCTGAATTTCTGATCGTAGGTTTTAGTTAGATTGGCTAAAAACTCTGTCTTACCTGTTCCCTTCGCACTGCGAATGAAAGTGACACCACTATTGAGTTTATCAACAGATAAGTACCGTTGATTCTGGACAATAAACCTTGGTACCTTTACCTCTTCGTGTGTCGTGAAATCTAGAATTTCGTCAAACCCTGTTTTTTCTGCAAAATATGAATCTGGTAAATGCCTCGACTCTCTACTTGATAGGCCAATTAAAGTTTCTTCAAAATCATCCTTAAATAGGTCGGTCCAGTCTTCACTTTCCCACCATGTTTTTTTACATACCTTGCAACTGAGGTATTTTGATCGTTTTTTGCAATGGGTGATTCCAAGAAAGGTCTCTCCTGCCTTTGGGTTTGGATGGATAGGGCAATAAACTGTAACGGGGCCGCGAATATCAGCCAATCTATAGTTACCGCTAGGCCCTTCAAACAGCTGATCAGCAAGCTTCTTCTTGGATCTTAATTGGCGTGAGTAGGCGGGATTTGTCCACTTACTATCATAATCTGCGTTTTCAAGTAGAGCCGCTACATAGCCTGCTGACAGTGTGCTTTCTAATATGGCCGGATAATGGTTCTCGGTCCCTAAAACTATTGGCGCTTTCTTTACTTGCGATGTATCCGCTCCAACTGAACTAGCTAGGATTTTAGTGACCAAATCTAGCTTGTTTGCCTCGAGAATAGGTTGCTCTAGCAAGAACAGAATCTTAAAGCGAGGATGGTGAGGCAACGTACCGTCCTTCAAATAAAACAGAGAAGCATGCTGTTTAACGATACTGTTATTTAGTGCGTCAGACGGGGATACCGGACCATCAAAATCAATAGCTATAAAACTGGCACTAACAAACTGATTCTGATGCCTAATACCTTTTTCGTAAACCGGTGCAATGGCATAGCCGCTGCCTAAAAGGTCCGCAATTTCTTCTAGGGTAGCCGATACTGGCTCAAATCCTTTCTTAAAAGCTCGATCGTCCGATGTGGACTGTCCATTTATGATTGATTTGCTTATCGACAGGCTATATTGCTCAGTGGTTTCCATACCAAAATAATCCTAATGAATCCCAAAGTTAGAATCTAAAAACGCATAAATAAACAATATACACTATCTTGGCACATAGCGAGACCGGTGCTTGAATTCGGTTCTGCTCGAGAATGGTTCTGCCGTTTGGATTTGCAGATTTTAGATTGGCTTAAAGCTGAGTATGCCAATCGCGACAAAGAAAAAAATGTCTTTAACTATTTTCAAGAAAGGGGCAATGAGCCAACACCTCAACCCTAGAATCGATACCAGTGTCGACCATATGGCGGGTATTGATTGCCGTTGCGTTGCAAGCAGCATTTAAACGGAGACCGCGCAACCTCCCGTACCAATATTGGTTTGCTATATGGATTGATCTGACGTCTTCACACTTAGATACGAAACTTGCCTTGATAGGCAAGTTGTCTTCGGGGCTTAACCTTAGATTTAAGAATCAATTATATTAAAACATTAATCATCGGCTCGCCGATTAAACGCGACGCGTTTAATAATCAAACTAGGTATAGGAATAATATGAAAGCTACTGAAAAAGAAGCCTTTCTAAGGCAGTTAAGGAGGGTTAGCCCATACAAGTTAACTCTAGTCACTGTTCCGGATTCTATGAAGGATCGGGATTTGATCCAGACCGTTAAACGTAGCCGTAGATCAAATTCCGATATTTGGTTGGTCGCAAGTACTAGATCAAGCCGTTCTAAGTCTAGGCCCATCTCAAAATTGAGATAAAAAACGCCTGATCGTGATAGCGATCGATTGTATCAACACTAACCCAAGCTTACTGAATAGCAATATCAATTACCAATGGTCCCGAAGTTAGGGTTAAATCGCCAGAACCATCGTGCGCAATGTTCATACCCGTTGTTTTCTTTATCTGTACATCCACAGTATACGCCCCTTCCGGTACCGTTACAGAGGAACCTAAATCCACAATAGCCAATAAAGATTCTACCTGATTAGCAGCAGATGCGTTCAAGTTAGTACCAGTTAGAGTATAAACATCCATTATGGATGGTGACTGTACGATTCGTAGAGCATCATATCTGGTACCGCCAATAGTGAATCCGTCTACGGGGTCAACAGAAAAACCGGCAGTTAAGGCTGAGCTACCACATACTGCTGTTTGCCCAGCAGTAGATCCAGCTACGGTCGCACAATGAACACCAGCACCACTAGAGTCCCCGGCCTGACTGGTATTTAGTTCAAGATTCGATTTGAAGCTTAGGCTGTTATTTAGCTTTACTACAGCGTGAGTGTACGTACCAGCATCAGCATCAGAAAAATTTGTTGTACTTAAACCGGTTGATGAGCTAGTTGATACACTAACCTCAGTTCCCGCACTGTGATCATATATTTTTTGACAAGCAGATAAGACCGCAGTCGATGCTGTAGTCGGCGCTGAAGGAGCAGAGCCACACAAATATACTTCATGAATAGTTACCTTATATTCATCCGGCTCTGTCATACAACCACTCGAAAAGGTTGTGATGCCTGAGTTAACAGCACATTTATTACCATCAATCATAGTCAAATTCATTGACGCAGTAGGGGCAGAGACCGCACTAGCACTGCTAAACAATAGGCCTAAAGACAATACAATTTTTTTCATAATTAAAATCCACTTACAGTTATGCCGCCACGAGAAGTCGTTTTCTTCTTAATGCGATTTTCACGCTCTACTGGCTGGTACAATTTTTCCTTTAAATTATAGCCAATTTGCGATTTTGAATTGCCAATTGAAGAAGTAAATGACACGTACGTCGAGCTAGTTCCATCATCGTTACGATCATAAGCAAGCGAGTAGGTTGAAGATGATCCGATATTGCCACTAAATCCTAGTTTGTAGCCTTTATCTTGCGTAGCTGTGCTATCAGACCAAGTGTAGCCTTCTGCAAAGATCTCGACTGGATATGAAATGGGTAAATAGTAACTAATTTTATAATCTACTCCATCCAGAGCTTCTTCGTAGAAACCGTCAACAAGCTTGTTGCCGCTCATAGCCTTATAATAATTACTTCGGAAAGAGAGTTGATCATTAAACCACTCAACACCTAGGCCAAGCCGATTATGATTAGAACCAAGTTCGTGGTCATAAAAGCCGTTCACGCCAACGATAGTATCTTTAGAACTTGTAAGTGCTCGATACCCTAAGCCTATATTCACGGCTGTATTTGAATCATAGTTAAGAATAGAAGACTGGTTGAACAAAAAGCTGGTATCAGTTTCACTAATACCGTAAACGCTTAGTAGCTCAATTCCCGCTTTACCATCATCGTAGGTTAGGCCTAAATCGAAGGTTTTGAATCCTTCGCTAGATAGATCTGATGTGGCATTAGCAATAGATTCGTTGGCTTTAGCAACAGCTTCATTGGTAGCCAGAAGTTTAATACCTTCAGTACCACCTGATTGATATGCTTCTGTGGATTTATATAGCAATGTACCTGCCTGATCGGCTAGATCACTACTAGTTGCTGTTGAGGGGAGAATGAGCAGGAAGGAAAGACCTCCATATATAACGGGACTGCGCATATAAATTCCTTTTAAAGCGGACCGGTTGCAACAGGCTGGTCCTTTGCCTGATATTGTTCCCTACAGGGAACTTTACATTATTTAAATATAGCTATCTACAACTTGATCGTAGTTAATTGACCTTACTCAGGGTGATTTGCTTGCCATATTGATCTGATTCAATCTAATTTATCATAATATCCGCAAACGGGATATATTCATTTTGTTGTTTTAATGAGCAGCAAATAATCTAACCTGTTTCAAACAATGGAAAAGTCGGTTTGGTCTAAAGACCGTGAACGTTTTCGTACCCTATTAAAGCAAGTGCGCGTAGAATCTGGTTTAAAGCAGTCCGAGCTAGCAGATAAGCTAGGTATGCACCAAAGCTATGTATCCAAAATTGAAAATGGCGAGCGGAAGGTTGATATTGTTGAATTGGTGATGGTACTTCAGTGTCTTGGATATTCGCCGCTGGAATTTATCACCCGGTATTTGTCTGCTGATGATGCCAAGCCGTTTAATTAAATTAATTCCACAACCTTCTTCTGGCTTTCACTATTCTGCTCAATATAGCGTTGCGTCGTTTGTAGGTTTCTGTGTCCCGCTAAAATTTGTACGTCGCGAAGTGAGCCGCCAACCAAACTAATCTTTCTTGATGCATTGGTTATAAAAGTCCTCCTTCCAGAGTGAGATGAACAACCAACATAACCAAGTCGCTCATACCATTGGCTAAACATGTTAACGATAGCTTGTGCGCTGGTGTGCTTTGCACGCTCAGTCTGGATCACGTAGTTATTAGGCTGTTTCCATTTGGCTTGCTGCTGGTAGCCTTTAAGGCAACGTAGCAAATCTTTATTGATAGGTATCATCCTGCCTGAATTGCCCTTAGCAGCGTCATTAGTTAATTTGATGGTGTCTGACAGTTCGTTTTCCTGCGTTAGTATCATTGCCCATTTTAGATTAGCGATTTCTTTTGCTCTTAGCCCCGCCTTCACTGAGAGCAAAAAGATAAGCTGATTGCGCTGTCCATTCCTGCCAGACTGAAGAAATTGCGAAATATAAGTAATTTGATTGGCCGTGAGGGTTTTGGCTTGCTTCCCTAAACTCATACATTGTGACTCGTTATAAATTAGTATCATGGCATTATGATATAACGAGTCTGATTTGATGACCCTTACGCGTGAAATATTAAATGTATATATATCAATCAGTTATGCGAACTGATTATATAATTTACAAAATATAATCAACTCCTGATGCTGTTTTGTCAGATTTACTGAATGGGCGTTCGTGGTCTTACTAGGATTGAACATTGCATTAATTGTCAGTGGTGGATTATATACTTCTAAATACATTACTTTGGTACGATCCGCCCCATTATAGTCGTATAGTCAGAAGGGCCATGACACCCCAAAAGCTGCATTATGCCTAAAGCACAATTTCTATCACTAGTACTAAGATCGAACTCCTCACCAAATTCCTCTGCTAAAAGTTGGAAACATGCCATCGTTTGTTTGTTAGTAGGTAACCCTTCTTCCCAGTGCATTGCTTGGTTCCTAGCATGCCAGATTATGGCTGAAAGGTGTTGCCCTCCGATCAGTGGGCCAGACTCGAATCGGGTTTTACCTTCAAGTAGCATCGAGATGCCTTGCTTAGCTATCTGTAAAATTGCACCTGCCAATGCTTCAACAGAATGATCAAGTATCGCAAGAGTCATCCGTGTTTCCTGTAACTGAGCATGAGTATGCATAAGCTTAATTTCATCAGAATCATCATTCAGCTCGTGCCGTGAAAATTCTTGATCCTGAATAGTCAGTAGCTTTCCATAGGCTACTTTTGCAAACTCTAAACGCTCGAGTTCGCTATTAATCGCCTCATATAGTTTAGTAACCGCTGGTAAGGTTGCTTTAACATAGTCTTCTCCTGTCATTTGTCTTGGGTAATTTAGTGTCATGAATTCTCATTCCATATTTTAATAATAAGGCTATGCCAGGCTTTTATATCATTGATACGTGATTCTTTAGCAAACCAATTTCCATATTGCTTTACAGCCAACGACGTTATCTGAGGGACACTCGTTTGCTGCAGATATTTTCTTTGAAGCTTGTCACAGTGTTTTTTATAAGTCGCCCATACAAGCTTGCCATTGTACGATTTGCCAGTAGGGGTAGGGAGAGAGCAGCCATTTAAGATCGCTGCTATTTGGGGGTTGGTATAGCGCCTTTTCTTTAACGCTGAAATGATTCTGAGGCGGTAATCAGTCTCAGAATCATAGATTGCTTCGCAGGTTAAGTTAGTGTGAATAATCGATCTAAAAACTAAGTTTAGATGATGTGTACAAATGGGTTCACTCCACCGTGACGGATTTAGCCAAGTTTCTTGGTTGGTCCACGTCGGTGCCTTTTATCAAAGCAACGTGATAAGACAGTAGCTGTAGTGGGATGGTATACAGAATGGGAGCCAATAACTCATGCACCTCTGGCAAAGCAATGATGTGAGTGGCGTCGTCGGCCGCCAAGGTGGCCTTGGAGTCGGCAAATACGAAGAGTTCGCCACCACGAGCACGTACTTCCTGCATGTTGGCTTTTAGCTTGTCGAGCAGGTCATCATTAGGGGCCACCACAACCACTGGCATTTCGGCATCGACTAACGCTAACGGGCCGTGCTTTAGCTCACCAGCCGGGTAGGCTTCGGCGTGGATGTAGGATATTTCTTTCAGCTTTAAGGCGCCTTCCATAGCAATAGGGAAGAGGGCACCGCGGCCAAGGAATAGGGCGTGATTTTTATCGGCAAAGCGTTCTGCCAATTGTTCAATCTTATCTTCGTACTGCACCACTTGGTTTAATAAACTCGGCAGGCTTTGTAGTGCTTGCATGATGCCTGTCGTATCTTGTGTAGTACGTGTTTTAGCTAATGTTAGCGTAAGCTGCAACAGGGCCAGTAATTGGGTGGTAAAGGCCTTGGTAGAAGCCACACCAATCTCTGGGCCAGCTTGGGTTAACAAAGCAAAATCGGACTCACGCACCATACTGCTTGATGACACGTTGCAGATAGTCATGGCAGCAACCAGCTTACTTTTGTCAACATGGCGTAAGGCGGCCAAGGTATCCGCGGTCTCCCCTGACTGCGATAGGGTAACAAACAAGGTACCTGGGGCAACCACAGGGTTACGATAACGAAACTCGCTAGCTATTTCGACCTGACAAGAAACACCTGCCAAGGATTCGATCCAATAGCGCGCCACCATACCCGCATAATAGGACGTGCCACAGGCAATAATCAAAACTTGTGACGCTTGCTCTAGCTTAGCAATAGCATCGGCGTCTAACGGAATATGAACTTCACCATGCAGATCACTACGGTCACTGATAATATCACCGATGACTTTAGGCTGTTCATGAATCTCTTTAGCCATGTAGTGCTTATATTGACCCTTGTCGCTAGACTGGTCACCGTGTTCGTAACGAACTACTTCGCGTTCTACTGGTTCGCCAGCAACGTCCCACACTTGAATACTATCCAGTTGTAACTGCGCAACGTCGCCTTCTTCCAAAAACATGAAGCGATCTGTAACTTGTAATAGCGCCAACTGATCCGAGGCAATGTAATTTTCTTCCTGGCCAACACCAACCACTAGGGGGCTACCTTTACGAGCGGTTATCAGTTTATCTGGCTCTGTACGATCAATAACACCTAAGGCATAAGCACCTTCGCACTGGGCAACAGCTTCTTGTACAGCATGGCGCAGGTCCATACCTTTAGTGCGATAGGAATGGATTAGGTGGGCAATTACTTCCGTATCTGTATCTGAGGCAAAGCCATAGCCTGTATCAATTAGGGACTGCTTGATAGGCTCAAAGTTGGTAATGATGCCGTTGTGAACTACGGCGACATCGTCATCATGGGAAAAATGTGGGTGGGCATTGTTTTCGTTTGGCACACCATGGGTGGCCCAACGAGTATGGGCAATACCAAGACTGCCCGAAATAGGTTGTTCATCGATGGCTCGCTGCAACTGTGCAACTTTACCAGCACGACGTAGACGTTGAATTTGCTCATCGGCAAATAGGGCTAACCCTGCAGAATCATAGCCACGGTATTCCAGACGATTGAGGCCTTCAATAAGAATGCCTGCTACGTTACGTTGCGCGATAGCGCCAACAATGCCACACATAAGCGTCCCTTACTTTATTCTTACTTGGCTAGTTTACTTGGTTTAGTCCAAGCAGCCATATTACGTTGTTTACCACGGGCCACGGCCAAGCTATCTGCCGGTACGTCTTTGGTTACTGTAGAACCGGCTCCGACAGTAGCACCGCTACCGATAGTCACAGGTGCTACTAGTGATGAATTAGAACCAACAAATACGCCATCTTCGATGTTGGTTTGGAATTTGTTTACGCCGTCGTAGTTGCAGGTAATGGTACCAGCACCAATGTTAACGCCTTGGCCCACGACCGTATCACCTAGGTAGGTGAAATGGTTGGCTTTGGAGCCTTCACCTAGATAGGTTTTTTTGGTTTCTACAAAGTTACCCACTTTCGCCTTGTTGGCTAGTTCAGAGCCTGGACGTAGGCGGGCAAAAGGACCTATATCGCATTGCTCGCCAATCACTGCGCCTTCGATTACGCTATTGGCTTTGATCACTGTGCCAGCGCCAACACTGGCGTCTTTGATGGTGCAGTTGGGGCCGATAAACACATCATCGCCTAAGCTTACTTGGCCTTCGAATACACAATTGATATCAATAGTGATATCTTGGCCACAGGTTAGTTCACCACGCACATCAATGCGCGTAGGGTCGGCAACTTGTACGCCGTTACGCATCAACTCTGTAGCTTGAAACTGCTGGTACCAGCGTTCTAGTTCGGCAAGTTGGATACGATCATTGACACCAAGTGCTTGCTCGACGTATTGAGGTTGAACTACCTCGATGTCGACACCATCGGTAACAGCAAATTCCACTATGTCTGTGACATAGAGCTCGCCTTGGGCATTGTTGGTGTCCAAGCGTGGTAACCATTCTTTTAAACGCTTAGCAGGCAGGGCATAAACACCGGTATTGATTTCGCCAATGGCCAACTGTTCTGGGCTAGCATCCTTGTGCTCGACGATGGCTTGTACTTGATGGTTGTCGTTACGCACGATGCGACCAAAGCCTGTGGGATCATCTAGGGTAACCGTTAGCATGACGAGTTTGTCTTGTTGGGCGTGGTCCACCATCTGCTGCATAACATCGGCAGGGATAAGCGGGCTGTCGGCATACATTAGTAATAAAATTGAGTCATTATCTACATGCTCGCTAGCAATGCCAAAGGCGTGACCTGTGCCCTTTTGGTCGGCTTGAAAGTGGCACTGGGCGCCTAGGTGACTGACGGCAGCGCTAACTTGATCGGCGGCATGACCCACCACCACATGCAGGCCTTTCAGGTCTAGACTTGCGGTGGTCTCAGCTAAACGTGTAACTAAGGGTTTACCGGCTAATGTGTGCAATACCTTGGGCAATTTCGAACGCATACGCGTGCCTTGGCCGGCGGCTAAAATGATTGCTTCCACAGACATTAACGGATCCTTTTTTACTGAGTGCGACTGATATGTTCAGGGCTAATACTTAGATGCCAATTATAGACTAAGTTCCCCTTGAAGCGACAACCAAGATAAATATTAAGAACAATTCTTATACCTAGATGACGTTTTAATAAGGCAAGATTTGGGTGGGAACAGACCTGAGGTCTGAACCCTTAAACAAAAAAGGCCCAGTAGGTAATCCTACTGGGCCTTTTTAAAATTCAGCTTGACGCTTACTTGCCTAGCTTAGCTCGAATTTGGCGAATAGTACGCAGCTGGGCTGCGGCTTCTGCCAATTGAGAAGCAGCCGTTGCATAATCCAACTCGGCAGACTGGTCCGCCATAGTTTGTTCTGCAGCACGCTTAGCTTCTTCAGCTTTCGCTTCGTCTAGATCGTGGGCACGTAGAGCGGTATCGGCTAGTACAGTTACCTTGTGAGGTTGTACTTCCAAAAAACCACCGGATACGTAGAACACGTCTTCTTCACCAGATGCCATGCGCATGTGCACAGGGCCAGGCTTGATATCACTGAGCAGAGGAGAGTGACCAGGAGTAATACCCAAATCGCCCATGCTGCCAGTCAGAGATACAAACTCAACTTCACCAGAGAAGATTGCTTCTTCTGCGCTTACGATATCGCAATGTACGCTAGTAGCCATGTTATGTTCCTCTTACGGGTTAGTTAACCTAGAAGCCGTAGAAGTCTTATCGGTTACCCAACAAGGCTTCTACGACAAGAGGCATTACATGCTCTTAGCTTTTGCAACTACTTCGTCGATGCCGCCAACCATGTAGAAGGCTTGCTCTGGAAGTTCGTCGTATTCGCCAGCCAAGATTCCCTTAAAGGCACTGATAGTGTCCTTTAGAGAAACGTACTTACCAGGAGAACCGGTAAATACTTCAGCTACGAAGAAAGGCTGAGACAAGAAACGCTGGATCTTACGAGCACGCGTTACCGCTTGCTTGTCTTCATCAGACAATTCGTCCATACCCAAGATCGCGATGATGTCTTTCAGCTCTTTGTAACGCTGAAGGATACCCTGAACGCCACGAGCAATGTCGTAGTGTTCTTGACCGATTACCAAAGGATCAAGCTGACGAGAGCTAGAATCTAGTGGATCGATCGCTGGGTAGATACCCAATTCGGCGATTTGACGAGACAATACAACAGTCGCATCCAAGTGAGAGAAGGTTGTTGCTGGGGATGGGTCAGTCAAGTCATCCGCAGGTACGTATACCGCTTGGATAGAAGTGATAGAACCTTCCTTAGTGGAGGTAATACGCTCCTGCAACACACCCATTTCAGATGCTAGAGTTGGCTGATAACCTACCGCAGAAGGCATACGACCCAACAATGCAGATACTTCAGTACCCGCCAATGTGTAACGGTAAATGTTGTCAACGAACAACAATACGTCACGACCTTCGTCACGGAACTTCTCAGCCATAGTAAGGCCAGTCAACGCTACACGTAGACGGTTACCTGGAGGCTCGTTCATCTGACCGTATACTAGAGATACTTTATCCAATACGTTGGATTCTTTCATCTCGTAGTAGAAATCGTTACCTTCACGAGTACGCTCACCAACACCTGCGAATACTGAGTAACCACTGTGCTCGATTGCGATATTACGGATTAATTCCATCATGTTGACGGTTTTACCAACACCCGCACCACCGAATAGACCAACTTTACCACCCTTAGCAAATGGGCAGACCAAGTCGATTACCTTGATACCAGTTTCAAGTAGTTCAACCGCGTTTGATTGATCTTCATAGCTAGGTGCTTCACGGTGAATAGACATACGCTCTTCTTCACCAATGTCACCCGCTTCATCAATTGGGTTACCTAATACGTCCATGATACGGCCTAGTGTGGCAGTACCCACTGGAACCTGAATAGCTTCACCCGTGTTTTCTACAGTAAGTCCACGACGTAGACCATCAGTAGTACCTAGTGCGATACCACGGACAACTCCGCCACCTAGTTGCTGTTGCACTTCTAGGGTTAGACCCGCTAAGTCACCATCGGTCACTTTTAGTGCATCATATACACGCGGTACGTTAGTTTGTGGGAATTCAATATCCACAACCGCACCGATGATTTGGACGACCTTACCTTGACTCATAATTTGTCCTCTTTAAACCTTAATAAACCTTGCCTACACCGCTGCTGCGCCGCCAACAATCTCAGAGATTTCCTGAGTAATTGCCGCTTGACGTGCTTTGTTGTATACCAATTGTAATTCGTCGATGAGATTACCTGCGTTATCCGTTGCGGCTTTCATTGCCACCATACGGGCAGCTTGTTCCGCTGCAGCATTCTCAACAACCCCTTGATACACTTGAGATTCAATGTAACGAACCATGAGTGTTTCCAAAATTTCTTTTGGATCTGGCTCGTAGATATAATCCCAGCGATGCTGTAAATCTTCGTCTTCCGACTTTGGCAAAGGTAATAACTGATTGGCCACAGGTACCTGTGACATGGTAGATTCGAAGTGGTTATACACAAGATAAATGCGATCTAAATCACCGTTATCATATGCGTCTAACATCACGCGAACCAAGCCCACGATGTCGGCTAATTTTGGCTTGTCGCCCAAACCAGATTCCGCTGCTAGGACTTTGCCACCAAAGCGTGAGAAGAAACCCACTGCTTTGCTGCCAAGTGCTGCAAAGGAAACCTCAACACCTTGTTCTTGCCATTTTGCAACATCTTTGGCAACCAACTTGAACTCGTTTGAGTTGAGGCCACCACACAGACCGCGGTCTGTCGATACTACAATATAACCAACGCGCTTGACTTCACGTTCTTCCATATAAGGATGACGATATTCCAAACTACCATTGGCAATATGACCAATCACTTTTAGCATGTTTTGTGCGTAGGGACGGGTAGCCGCCATCCGGTCTTGCGCCTTTTTAATTTTGGACGCAGCCATCATTTCCATAGCACTGGTAATTTTTTGAGTATTCTTGATACTCCCAATCTTACCTTTTATCTCTTTACCGCTAGCCATGACTATTTCTCCGTTACTAAACGATTAGCCTTTACACGTTACCGCGTAAAGGCACATTGATTACCACGTTTGCGTCTCTTTAAATTTAGTGATCGCTGCATGGATTTGTTGCTCAATGTCGTCGTTGTAGTTACCGGTTTCATTGATAGTCTTAACTAGTTCAGCTTGCTCTGCATTCATGTATGAATGAAGTGCCGCTTCAAAGTCTAGGACTTTGGTTAAGTCAATGTCTTTTAGGAAACCTTTTTCAATCGCGAACAATGAGAAAGCCGTTTCTGCAACCGATAAAGGTGCATATTGGTTTTGCTTCATTAATTCAGTCGCACGCTCACCATGCTCTAACTGAGCACGTGTTGCATCATCAAGATCTGATGCAAATTGAGAGAACGCCGCTAATTCACGATACTGAGCAAGTGCTAAACGGATACCACCACCAAGTTTCTTGATGATTTTGGTTTGCGCTGCACCACCAACACGAGATACTGAAATACCAGCATTAACCGCAGGACGAATACCTGAGTTAAACAAGTCAGTTTCTAAGAAAATCTGACCATCGGTAATTGAGATTACGTTAGTTGGTACGAATGCAGATACGTCACCCGCTTGCGTTTCAATGATAGGCAATGCAGTTAATGAACCTGTTTTACCTTTCACTTCACCGTTAGTATATTTTTCAACATAGTCTGCGTTAACACGAGCGGCACGCTCTAGTAGACGCGAGTGAAGGTAGAATACGTCACCAGGATATGCTTCACGACCAGGAGGACGTTTAAGTAGCAATGAAACCTGACGATACGCAACGGCTTGCTTAGATAAGTCATCATAAATGATTAACGCATCTTCACCGCGGTCACGGAAGTATTCACCCATAGTACAACCAGAATATGGTGCTAAGTACTGAAGGGCTGCAGATTCTGATGCAGAAGCAGCAACCACGATGGTGTTTTCTAACGCACCGTGTTCTTCTAACTTACGTACTACGTTGGCAATGGTTGATGCTTTTTGACCGATCGCAACATACACACACTTAATGCCAGTGTTTTTCTGAGCGATGATAGCATCAACAGCTAATGCTGTTTTACCTGTCTGACGGTCACCGATGATCAACTCACGCTG
>CALKFY010000026.1 GCA_938084925.1 uncultured Pseudomonadales bacterium | reverse complement strand
CCACCAGACTACGTTGTTCTTCCAGGTGTACTGACATGTAACCACAAGCCGGAGCGGCGGATGCTGCGCGGGAGGCTACACCCAATTCCAAACTAGCTATATGCGCTTGAATCACTTTGCGCATATGATGTTGGCTACAGTACCAGGCGCCCTGGTTTAGCGGCTCTTCCTGACACCAAACGGTGCTTTCCAGATTATCATAACCAGCCAACACCTTGGCTAGGTCGTCCTCAGGGAAGGGATAGAGCTGTTCGATACGCACTATGGCCACATCGTTGGTTTCGGTTTCACGCTGCTTTTCTAGCAAATCGTAGTAAACCTTACCACTGCACATAACCAAACGTTTGATCTGACTTTTATCCACCACGCTGACGTCATCGATGACGTTCTGGAATTGACCATTGGTTAATTCAGACACATCAGAAACCGCCATTTTGTGGCGCAGCAAGCTCTTCGGGGACATCACAATCAAAGGCTTACGCATCGGGCGGATAACCTGACGGCGTAGCATATGAAACACCTGCGCCGGCGTGGATGGCACACAGACCTGAATATTGTGCTCGGCGCACAACTGCAAGAAACGTTCCAAACGTGCCGAGGAGTGCTCTGGACCCTGACCTTCATAGCCATGAGGTAGCAACATAGTTAGACCACACATGCGGCCCCACTTGTGTTCACCACTGGTAATAAATTGGTCAATTACCACCTGGGCACCGTTAGCAAAATCGCCAAACTGAGCTTCCCAGATGACCAAGCCTTTAGGCGCTGTCGAAGCGTAACCAAATTCGAAGGCCAATACAGCTTCTTCGGATAGGTAGGAATCGAAGATGGTGAATTCTGGCTGTTCTGCAGACAAATTCTTTAACGGTACGTAGGCACCTGTACCCTTCTGGTCATGCAACACAGCATGACGATGAGAGAAGGTACCACGACCGACGTCCTGGCCAGTAATACGAATTGGATAGCCTTCTTCCAATAAAGTCGCATACGCCATGGTTTCGGCAAAGCCCCAGTTACACTGAGTAGCGCCGGTCGCCATTAGCGTACGATCATCAATAATCTTTTTAACCTGGCGCTGTACTACGTGACCTTCAGGCACTTGCGCTAAACGCTGACCTAAATCTTTCAATTTAACAGCATCAAAGCTAGTTTCAGCCGGTGTCGTCCAGTGGTGATTTAGATAAGGCTTCCAATCCACAAAGCTAGTAGCATCTGGCTGAGTAACCAGAGACTTAGCGACATGGCGACCATTGTCTAGGGCATCTCGATAATCATCTTGATAGGCTTTAAACTCGTCTGCTGCCAGTACACCTTGACTAGTCAGGCGATCGGCATACAAACCAGGTACGGTTTTTTGTGCCTTAATAGCCGCGTACATCAAAGGCTGAGTACCGGAAGGCTCATCAGCTTCGTTATGGCCACGACGACGGTAGCAAACTAGGTCGATAACCACGTCACGCTTGTATTCGTTACGGTAATCCAAGGCCAATTCTGAGACAAATGCCACGGCATCTGGATCATCACCGTTAACGTGGAAAATCGGTGCGTCAATAAACTTAGCAACGTCAGTACAATACTCGGTAGAACGGGCATCGTCTTTATGACTTGTGGTGAAACCAACTTGGTTGTTGACCACAATGTGCACAGTACCGCCAGTTTTATAGGCGCGCGTCTGTGACATCTGGAAAGTTTCCATCACCACGCCCTGACCAGCAAATGCCGCGTCACCGTGAATAGCAATGGGCAATACCGTACGGCCAGTGCTGTCGTTACGGCGATCTTGGCGAGCACGCACAGAACCTTCAACCACTGGGTTGGCAATCTCTAGGTGTGATGGATTAAACGCCAACGCCATATGCACTTCACCACCAGGGGTGTTAACGTTGGTAGAGAAACCTTGGTGATACTTTACGTCACCAGAGGTGTTCAACGGGCGTTTACCTTCAAACTCGTCAAACAAGTCGTTAGGGTTCTTACCGAAAATGTTAACCAATACGTTTAGGCGACCACGGTGGGCCATACCAATAACGATTTCTTTGGTTTGCTGATCGCCTGCACGCTGGATCATGGTATCCAACATGGGGATCATGCTTTCGCCACCTTCCAAGCCAAAACGCTTGGCACCGGCATAGCGTGAACCTAGGTATTTCTCTAGGCCTTCAGCAGCTACCAACCGCTCAAGAATATGCTTGCGCTTTTCGGCGGAATGCTTAGGATGACTGCGCACAGATTCCATACGCTGACGAATCCACATTTTTTGGTCAGTATCGACAATGTGGTTGTACTCTACTGCGACTGTTGAGCAGTAAGTGCTTTCCAAAGATTCGATAATCTCACGCAGTGGCATTTCTTCCTTGCCCAAGAAGGATGCACCAACTTGAAAGACAGTATCTAAATCCGCTTGAGACAATTCATGAAAGGTCAAATCTAGCGCTGACACAGGCGGCTTGCGCTTGTGAGCTAAATTTAACGGATCCAAATCTGCTACTTGGTGACCATGCAAACGATAAGCGTTGATAAGGCGCATAACACGCACTTGCTTACGTTCATGTTCACTACTAACAGACTTGGTAGGTAGAGGGGAGGATTTTCGCTTATTCTTACCTAGTAGTAAGAAATGTTCGCGAATAGGTGCAAGAGGAATATCGCCGGCCACTGCTTCTGGTACGCGAGGCAGTTTATCGAATTCCTGACGCCAGTTCTCTGGCACTCCATTAGGATCTATTAAATATGTTTCGTAAAGCTGCTCGATATAAGCAAAATTACCACCGGAGAAATGCGACTCTCTAAGTTGCAACTCCATTAAACTATCGGACATTCGGCGTTTTCCAGACTAGTAAATTAACAACTACCCTGCTCTTCTGACTACAACACATAATCAGCTTGATACAGAATACCTATCAGACAAATTACATATAACCAAACAGTTATTGCATATGCCTTTTTGTTATTAAAATATGTTTAGTTATTATACCTGTAAGCGACACCAGATACTAGCGACTTAGGCAGCTGTCGACTAAGGTATTAGGACCTTTATTACTCTTTTGAAAGGCCAATGAAAGGCATTTTTCAGCACTTCCCCAATATCCCACAGCGACACAATATTTTAGACAAAAAAAAGCCCCTGTATGCTTTATACAGGGGCTTTTTATATAGCTTAAGTACCGCGACTCAATAGCATGTTGCGGATATGACCAATGGCCTTAGTAGGGTTAAGCCCTTTAGGACAAACACTCACGCAGTTCATGATACCGTGGCAACGGAATACGCTGAACGGATCATCCAATTCTGCCAAACGCTCTTCGGTAGCAGTATCACGACTGTCCGCCAAGAAACGGTACGCCTGTAGCAAGCCGGAAGGACCGACAAACTTGTCAGGATTCCACCAGAAGGATGGACATGCAGTGGAACAGCAGGCACAGAGGATACATTCGTACAAGCCATCAAGCTGCTCACGCTCTTCTGGGGACTGTAGACGTTCGATTGCAGGCGCTGGCGTGTCATTCTGCAGGAATGGCTTGATACGTTCGTAGTTCGCATAGAACTGATCCATATCGATAACCAAGTCACGAATAACTGGCAAAGCTGGCAATGGACGCACGATCAACTTGTTGTTTTTCACACACTCAGACAAGGGCGTAATACAAGCTAGGCCGTTAACGCCATTGATGTTCATGCCGTCAGAGCCACACACACCTTCACGGCAAGAGCGACGGAAGGCTAAACCACTGTCTTGTTCTTTCAACAAGTGCAGCACGTCCAATACCATCAGGTCTTTACCACCAGTATCTACCTGGAAGTCCTGCATGTATGGCTTTTGGTCCTGTTCAGGATGATAGCGATATACACTAACAGTTAACATGTGGTGCTCCTTAATAAGTACGTACTTTAGGTGGGAAAGCGGGAACCGTCGTGGGCGCAAAGTTCACTGCTCGCTTACCAATAGATTGGTCAGCTGGGTAGTAAACAGAGTGCTTCAACCAGTTCTCATCGTCACGTTCAGTAAAGTCGTTACGGGCATGAGCACCACGGCTTTCTTTACGCACTTCAGCAGCCACTGCCGTTGCAAAGGCCACTTCAAACAAGTTTTGCAATTCCAAAGCTTCAATACGGTCAGTGTTGAACGCGCCACTCTTGTCTTGCACGTGAAGGTTATCAATCTTGGCCTTCAATTCACGCAACAACTGCAAACCAGTTTGCATGCTTTCGCCTTCGCGGAATACACCAAAGTATAGCTGCATAATCTTCTGCAACTCAGCGCGTACTGCTGGCACACTTTCACCGCTCTCTGAAGTATTGAGTTTATTCAAGCGCGCCATGGCCGTGTCTAGGTTAGCTAGCGTTGCCGCTTTGCTTTCGAAACCATCACGCAAGGCCTTTTCAATTTGAATACCACAAGAACGTCCAAACACCACCAAGTCGAGTAGTGAGTTACCACCCAAGCGGTTGGCACCGTGTACCGACACACATGCCACTTCACCACAGGCATACAAGCCTTCGATAACGCGGGTCTCAGTTTCATTCTCTGGGTATAGCACCTGGCCACCAATGTTGGTTGGCAAACCACCCATCATATAGTGACAAGTTGGTACAACTGGTACCGGTTCTTTAACTGGGTCAGCGTGAGCAAAAGTACGAGACAACTCACAGATACCTGGCAAGCGGCTTTCCAGCACTTCTTCACCTAGGTGATCCAGCTTTAGGAATACGTGATCGCCGTCTTCACCACAACCTCGACCTTCCAAGATCTCCATAACCATGGAACGAGCTACTACGTCACGACCCGCCAAGTCTTTAGCGTTTGGTGCATAGCGCTCCATGAAGCGTTCGCCGTCTTTGTTGATCAGGTAACCACCTTCACCACGACAACCTTCAGTTACCAGTACACCCGCGCCAGCAATGCCGGTTGGGTGGAACTGCCACATTTCCATGTCTTGTACAGGCAAGCCCATACGTAAAGCCATACCAACACCGTCACCAGTGTTGATGTGGGCGTTAGTAGTGGACTGATAGATACGACCCGCACCACCAGTAGCCAATACTGTAGCCTTAGCTTCAATATAAACAGTTTCGCCGGTTTCCATGCAGATAGCGATAACACCAACCACATCACCGTCGTCGTTTTGTACCAAATCAACGGCATACCATTCATTTAGGAAGGTAGTACCGCCTTTCAAGTTACCCTGGTACAAAGCGTGCAATAGGGCGTGACCGGTACGGTCAGCTGCAGCACAAGTACGTGCCGCCTGGCCGCCTTCGCCAAAGTTTTTGGACTGGCCGCCAAATGGACGCTGATAGATGCGACCATTTTCAAAACGCGAAAAAGGTAGACCCATGTGATCAAGCTCAAATACCGCTTGCGGACCTACCGAACACATGTATTCGATAGCGTCCTGGTCACCGATATAGTCGGAACCCTTAACGGTATCGTACATGTGCCAACGCCAATCATCATTTGGATCATGGCTAGCAATCGCACAAGTAATACCGCCCTGGGCAGATACAGTATGCGAACGCGTCGGGAATACTTTAGTAATACAAGCCGTTTTTAGACCGGCTTCGGTCAACTGTAGCGCGGCACGCATGCCTGCACCACCACCACCGATAACGATGGCTTCATAAGTCATTTTACGCAATGTGTTAGACATGGCTTATAGACCCCACAACAACTGAATACCCCAAACGGTGTATGCAAACATAGCTGCACCAGTCACCATTTGGAAAGCAAAACGATATCCCATTGGCTTAATGTAGTCAGTGGATACAGACCACAAACCAATCCAGGTGTGTGCACCTAGAGACATTAACGCCATGAGGCTGAAGATACGCATGGATGTCATGCTGAACAACCCACTCCACTGCTCATATGTCAGCTCGGAATTGTTAAGCAAATATACCACCATGAATACCGTATAAGCGCCTAGTACCACGGCACTTACACGCTGAATTAGCCAGTCGTATAAACCGCTACGACCGAAGCTTGTAACTGACTTTACCATACCCAAACTCCTGCTAGTACAGCCGCCACTGCAGTGGCACCAATAACGAATTTAGCTGCCTTTTCAGCAGACTCCAACTCTTCTCCATGACCTAAGTCTTGGAACAAGTGCTTAACACCAGCAAACAAGTGGAACGCTAAGGAAACCAAAAGGCCCCAGGCGATAAACTTGGCTAGGAAGTTGTCCTGCATCACAGCTTGGGCAGAGGCAAAGCCTTCGGCGCCATCTAGTGACAGGTCAAAAAGACAAAACATAAAAATAAGACCAACAAACATCATCACGCCAGTAATACGATGGCTAATCGACACCATCGCCGGCAGTGGGTGCTTGAAAGTCCCTAGGTCTAAGTTTACAGGTCTGTTTTTGCTCACGGTTACCTTCTCTTTATACTGAATTGTGCTCAGTGGTTTGAAACTCTCTGCCGACCTCTCATTACATAACTGACATAACATGCAATATAAGGTGTTGTGGGCAGCAATCAAAACGCGTGCATTATATTGTCAGTTCGACTATTTCTTAGCTGAAAGCGTCAAACTGCGCGCAAGTATAGAGATTTAGCCTTGGAAAAACAACGTGACCTTTGTCTTAATAAGGTTATTTGAAACCGCACCTAAGGGATCACCAAGCCCTTGACCTAGGCAAGGGTTTTGTAAATTGTTTACAAAACCCTATTTTAAAGGCTCGATTGGCAAACATGTTTTAATTAACCAATTAACGATATAAATCATGGTAATATTAGGTATTACCTTACCGAATCATGCTTAGCGGCAGATTAGGGTAAAATAGCCAGCGCATATGGGATTGCGCGCTTTTGTAGTTAATTTTCACACCCCTGTTACTACTTTTGTCCGCATTGACAATCCCGCCCCAGCCCCTATAGTAGGGGCCGTCCCGACCAAAGCTGAGCATTTTTACTACTCAGCTCCGACTTATGAATACTATCAAGGAGCCATTGATGTCCGATAGAAAAGCCACATTACACGTAGAAGGTATGGATCCCATTGAACTACCTATCTACTCCGGAACTACTGGCCCAGACGTAATTGACGTACGCTCACTAGTTAGCCAAGGCCTGTTCACCTACGACCCTGGCTTTGTATCTACAGCGTCCTGTGAATCAAAAATCACTTACATTGACGGCGACAAGGGTGTATTGCTACACCGCGGTTATGCCATTGATGATTTGGCCAACAACTCTTCTTACCTAGAAACTTGCTACTTGTTGATCTACGGAGAGCTTCCAACTAGCGAACAACTAGCGAACTTTGAAGAACAAGTAACCATGAAGACCATGGTTCACGAACAGTTAGTTAATCTATTCCGCGGCTTCCGTCGTGATGCGCACCCTATGGCTATCATGTGTGGCGTTGTTGGTGCTCTATCTGCTTTCTATCACGATACACTAGATATTACTGACGAATCTCACCGTGAAGAGTCTGCCCTACGCTTGATCGGCAAGATGCCTACCTTGGCTGCCATGTCTTACAAGTACTCTGTCGGCCAGCCATTCATGTACCCGCGCAATGACCTGAACTATAGCGAGAACTTCTTGCACATGATGTTCGGCAACCCTTGTGAAGAAAGCAAGATTGACCCTGTTCTAGCGCGCGCCATGGACAAAATCTTCATGCTACACGCAGACCACGAGCAAAACGCCTCGACGTCTACCGTGCGCTTGGCCGGTTCTTCTGGCGCGAACCCATTTGCTTGTATCGCCTCCGGTATCGCAGCCCTTTGGGGCCCTGCGCACGGTGGTGCTAACGAAGCGGTATTGGACATGCTGGAAGAAATCGGTGATGTATCTAACATCGACGCATTTGTTGCCAAAGCTAAGGACAAGAACGATCCGTTCCGCCTAATGGGCTTCGGTCACCGTGTATACAAGAACTTTGACCCACGCGCCAAAGTTATGCGTGAAACCTGTGACGAAGTACTTAACCTACTTGGCGTTGAAAACGATCCTCTTCTACAAATCGCCAAGCGTCTAGAACAGATCGCTTTGGAAGACGAATACTTCATCGCTCGCAAGCTATACCCTAACGTAGACTTCTACTCCGGTATTATCTTGAAGGCTATCGGCATTCCAACTTCCATGTTCACGGTAATCTTCGCCATGGCTCGTACCGTTGGCTGGATTGCACACTGGCACGAAATGCACAGCGGCCCTTACCGCATCGGTCGCCCTCGTCAGCTATACACTGGTGAGACGGCTCGCGACTACCCAAAGAAGTAAGCTAGCGTTACTTCGGGGCCCGACCTTTGATCTGACCCCAAATATGAAAACCACCTACGGGTGGTTTTTTTGTGCCTGTAACTTTTGTGCCTCTCTAAACCCTCACCCCCCCACAATTGGCACACTGTTTGCTATCTATAAAACAAGTCACCAAAGCCGTACGCTTTGGCCTGATAATATTCGGTTTGTGCACCAAAACAAAACCGAAGACTATAACAACGCACCAATGTAGTGCATTTATAACAAACGGAGTATATCGTGGAATCAATTAGTAGTGCAGTTGCCACACTTGCGCAAAGTTCCAATACCTTATTCATTCTAATCGGCGCCATCATGGTACTGGCCATGCACGCAGGCTTTGCCTTCTTAGAAGTTGGTACCGTGCGCCACAAGAACCAAGTTAACGCCCTAGTTAAGATCATGACCGACTTCGCCGTTTCCTGCCTAGTGTACTTCTTTGTTGGCTATTGGATCGCTTACGATCAAACGTTCTTTGCCAGCGCAGCCGATCTTAGCGCTGACCACGGCTACTCACTAGTGAAGTTCTTCTTCCTAATGACCTTTGCTGCTGCTATTCCAGCCATTATTTCTGGCGGCATTGCAGAACGCGCACGCTTCTGGCCCCTACTTTTCGCTGCGGCCTTCTGTGTCGGTTTTGTTTACCCACTATTTGAAGGTATCGCTTGGAACGGCAACTACGGCTTCCAAGGTTGGTTAGAAAACACCTTTGGCGCCGCTTTCCACGACTTCGCTGGTTCCATTGTGGTACATGGTGTCGGTGGCTGGATCGCTCTCGTTGCAGTACTCCTACTTGGCAACCGTAATGGCCGCTACAAAAAAGGCCGCGTCACCGCCTTTGCACCATCCAGCATCCCTTTCCTAGCCTTAGGCGCCTGGATACTTACCATTGGCTGGTTCGGTTTCAACGTCATGTCTGCACAAACTCTTGACGGTATTTCTGGCCTAGTAGCAGTCAACACATTAATGGCCATGGTTGGCGGCACCATTGCGGCTCTAGTGGTTGGTAAAAATGACCCTGGTTTCGTACACAACGGCCCATTGGCTGGCCTAGTGGCAGTATGTGCCGGTTCTGACTTGATGCACCCAATTGGCGCCCTGTTTGTTGGCCTGATCGCTGGCGGCTTGTTTGTTTACGCTTTCATCCTTACACAAAACCGCTGGAAGATAGACGACGTGCTGGGTGTATGGCCTCTACACGGCCTATGTGGAGTTTGGGGTGGTATTGCCGCCGGCATCTTTGGCCTGGAAGCCTTTGGTGGTCTTGGCGGTGTTAGCTTTATGAGCCAGCTAATTGGCTCAATAGCAGGTGTAACTGTAGCTGTTGTTGGTGGTTTCATCGCCTATGGTGTAGCCAAGAAACTAGTTGGCCTACGCCTTACGGAAGAAGAAGAATTCAACGGTGCTGACTTGTCCATTCACAAGATTGGCGCTACTTCTATGGATTAATACCCAAACCCAAAAAAAAGAGCAGATGACTTACGCCACTGCTCTTTTTTTATGCCTATAGACTGGCACTTTGGGGTCTGACCCCAAAGTGCCAGTCTATCTTTACAATTGCTAAACCTCAATGCGCTCACTGGGCGGGCGCCCCTAAGGGGTCTGACCCCAAAGTGCCAGTCTATCTTTACAATTGCTGAGCCTCAATGCGCTCACTGGGCGGGCGCCCCAAGAGTGTCAGTGTTAAATATAATCAGTGGCTTAATCTTCAAAGTTGCTGCGAATTTCGTAGCAGTAATGAATTTTCTTGTTACGCGCAAAATCCCGGTCAATGGTCTTGGCACTGATATCCACCACCTTATTGTACATAGTGACC
>CALKFY010000025.1 GCA_938084925.1 uncultured Pseudomonadales bacterium | reverse complement strand
CCTGGATCTTCAGCGGCAGGGTAAGCATCGACGTTATTAGCTTTTTTGTACCAATCTAAAATACGGCCAACAAACGGTGATATCAAATACACACCAGCTTGTGCACAAGCTACGGCTTGAGCAAAGCTGAAGAGCAACGTTAGGTTGCAGTTAATGCCTTCTTGCTCTAACTGGCGACCAGCTTGAATACCTTCCCAGGTAGCGGCAATCTTAATCAGCACACGATCTTTGCTAATGCCTTGTTGGGCATACAAATCGATAAGGTGCTTAGCACGGGCTACGGTGGCTTGCGTATTGAAAGACAAGCGCGAATCAACTTCGGTAGAAATGCGACCAGGTACTGCTGTTAATACTTCTTTACCGATAGCTACGGCCAAGTAATCACAGGTATTGTCCATGATATGTTGCTCGCTACCACCTTGGGCCTTAGCCCAGGCTTTGGCTTCGCCAATAAGGTGTTGATAGGCATCTAGTTGAGCTGCCTTTAATACCAAGGATGGGTTGGTTGTCGCGTCTTCTGGCTGGAAACTTTGTACGGCGGCTAGATCACCAGTGTCGGCAACGACTTTGGTGATGGCTTTGAGTTGGTCTAGTTTGTTCATTTTGAATTCTTTGGCTTAGTGGCTAGGTTTAGCTTAGTAGTCTACCAGACTTAGAGCGTCTTCGATAACGGCTAATGATGCATTGGGTGTATGTATGTTTTCGCTTAGGTGGCGGCGCATATTACGCGCTCCTGGCAGCCCGTGAAACAACCCCATTAGGTGTTTGGACATGTGATGCCAGGATGTGCCCAGAGCATTTCGTTTCGCCATATAGGCCAGATAACCGGTGACTACCGACTGGCGAGTAGCTTTGGCTTCTACACCATAAATGTGCTTGTCTACGTCCAGCAACAGGGCGCTATCATGATAAGCAGCACGGCCTAACATGACGCCATCCACATGCTCCAGGTGTTGTTGGCACTGGTCTATGGTGTCGATGCCTCCATTGATGACGATTTGTAGGTGTGGGAAATCCTGCTTTAGGCGGTATACCTTGTCGTATTGTAAGGGCGGTATTTGGCGGTTTTGCTTGGGCGATAAACCTTGCAAGATGGCATTGCGGGCATGCACATAAAATACTTGGCAATGATTACCTTGTACTTGATCGACAAATTTACTCAAGGTGTCATAGCTATCGTCGTCATCTAAACCAATACGGTGCTTAATGGTGACTGGTGTTGGGCTGGCTTCTGCCATGGCCTGCAAGCATTCTCGCACTAGATTTGGTTCTGCCATGAGGCAGGCACCTATTTTATGTTGTTGTACTTTATCACTTGGGCAACCAACGTTAAGGTTGATTTCGTCATAGCCAAGCTCATTGCCAATAGCACTGCATTGAGCAAGTTCTTCGGGAATGCTACCACCTAGTTGCAAAATAAGTGGGTGCTCTTGGGGACTATAGCCAAGCAGATAATCTTGGTTGCCATTGAGAATAGCACCGGTGGTAATCATTTCGGTAAACAGGCAGGCTTGGTGGGAAGCCAAGCGCGCCATATAGCGGTAATGACGATCGGTAAAGTCGATCATTGGGGCAACACTAAAGCGCCTAGCTTGCGTTAAGGATTGGCTAGATGAAGACTGCATGGGTTAATAGCCTCGATTACGCTCAACAACACCAGATGGCCGTTGGCCCGCCAGCATAGCGTCAATATTGTTACCTATTTGCTCCACACTGGGTTGCAGCCAAGATTGGGCAGCGCAGTGTGGCGTAATGATTAGGCCTGGTTGCTTCCATAAAGGATTATTGGCCGGCAAGGGTTCAGTACGCAGGGTATCCACCACTGCGCCTCGCAGGTGGCCATTGTTAAGTAGCTCAACTAGGTCTTCTTCGACAAGATGCTCACCACGTGCAGCGTTAATAATGACCGCACCTTTGGGCAATTTAGACATGTTATCTTTGTTTAAGATATCTCGAGTAGAATCGGTCAGTGGCAATAAGCAGCATAGGGCGTCGACTTGCCCAAGGAACTGATCTAGTTGCTCAGCACCTGCGTAACACTTAACGCCATCTAAATTTTTTGCCGAACGGCTCCAGCCACACAATGTATAGCCAAGACCTTGTAGGCAGGTAGCGACGCTACTGCCTAGTTCGCCAAGCCCTAATATGCCAACCCGAAAGTCTTTTGCTGGTATACCTGGGAACACTTGCCATTGAGCATTGTCTTGCTGTGTATTGTAGCGATCCATGTGACGATGATAGTGCATAACATGGTAGGCAAAGTATTCATTCATTTGCGCACCCATACCAGCGTTTTCTAGACGAATGACCTCTACTGAGTCCGGTAACTGGGGGTGACGTAGTATGCCATCGACACCAGCACCTAAATTAAGCACTGCTTTGAGGTTAGGGAAGCGTGCAAAAAACTCGGCACTTGGGCGCCACACGATGCCATAGTGGGCGTCTTCAGGGCGTTCAATTTGTTGCCAGTCTTTCACATCTAAATGGGGGCATTGACGTGCAAAAGCGTCAATCCAATGTTGCGCCGACTCTTCTTCATAATAGATAGGGCATTCAATAGTCATAGTTGTGTTATCCAGATCAGGCGCAGCAGTTAACTGAGATCGTTACAGAAGCATTATTTTATCGAAAGCTGGGCCGTATGTCTTGGCAGTTGCGAATGTTTTCTATAAGATTGTATACAATATTGTTTTTAATATATTGGACTGTTTTATGTCAGCGTTTTATCCTCGTGATCTAATCGGTTACAACGGCCGCCCACCTCATGCCGTATGGCCCAACAACGCACGTGTTGCACTATCTTTTGTACTCAATTACGAAGAGGGTGGCGAGCGCTGCATTTTGCATGGCGACCAAGAATCAGAAGCCTTCCTATCCGAGATTATCGGTGCGCAGCCGTTTCCCGGTGTGCGTCATCGTAGTATGGAATCCATTTATGAATACGGCAGCCGTGCTGGTGTATGGCGCATTTTGGATTTGTTTAAGCAACAGGGAATACCTCTAACCATTTTTGCCGTTGCTATGGCCGCAGAAAGACATCCTGAAGTGGTGCAACAGATGCATGCTCAAGGTCATGAAATTTGCTCCCACGGCTACCGCTGGATTGACTACCAATATATGGACAAAGAAGAAGAACGTCAGCACTTGCACAAGGCCATTGCGATCCTGCAGGAGGTTACAGGCGAGCGACCACTGGGTTGGTACACGGGGCGCGACAGCCCTAATACTCGTGAGCTAGTGATGGAAGAGGGGGGGTTCCTCTACGACTCTGATGACTATAGTGATGACCTGCCTTATTGGAATACAGATCATGGCAAACCACATTTGGTTATTCCCTATACCTTGGATACCAACGATATGCGCTTTGCTACCAACCAAGGTTTCCACACTAGTGAGCAGTTTTTCCAGTATTTAAAAGATGCTTTTGATGTCCTGTATGAAGAAGGTACTCAGTCGCCTAAGATGTTGTCTATTGGTATGCATTGCCGCTTGTTAGGTCGTCCAGCGCGCTTTCGTGCTATTCAGCGCTTTCTAGCTTATACCAAACAGTTTGATGACGTCTGGTATGCACGTCGCGTTGACATCGCCCGCCACTGGCACGACAAACATCCTTATCAGGAAGCGTAATAATGTCTAACTTAACTAGCTGCGTACCAGCAGATATGACTCGTACTGAGTTTGTTGAACACTTTAAAGACCTGTATGAGCATTCACCGTGGGTGGCAGAAGGCGTCTACGATGGTGGGCTGGCAGCATCACATTTACAAAGAGATAGTTTGCATGACACGTTTATGTCAGTCATGTTAGGTGCCGACAAGAATAAGCAGCTAGCACTGATCAATGCCCACCCAGATTTAGCCGGTAAGGCGGCTATTGCTGGTGAACTGACTGAAGCCTCTACTTCTGAGCAATCTGGTGCCGGTATTCAGGATTGTAGTGCCGAAGAATTTGCCGAATTTACCCAGTTGAATGCTGATTATAAAGCCAAGTTTGGCTTTCCATTTATTAAGGCCGTGAAGGGGAGTAATCGCCATCAAATATTGGCGGCTTTTCGTGAGCGTATTCACAACAGTCCTGAGCAAGAATTTGCTCAGGCTTTAGTAGAAATAAATAAGATTGCCGGCTTTCGTCTGGCAGATATGTAACGCATTAAAAAGAATTTAGTAGAGATAAACGCAATGAGTGAACAAAATCCAGTACACAACCCTTATGCACGTATGACCAACTTGGCCGATGCGCGCTTAGGTGCCGAAGCAATCCACAGCACGGATGACTTTTTTGCTGACATGAACCGTATGTTGCAGCATCACGCTCCCGTATGGAAAGAAGGAGTTTATGATGACAATGGTAAGTGGATGGATGGTTGGGAATCACGTCGTAAACGTGGTCCAGGCCATGACCATTGCACCGTACGCCTAGCATTGCCTGGCCGTATTAAGGGCATCAATATTGATACTAGTTACTTCACTGGCAACTATGCGCCTAGTGCTTCGCTAGAAGCCTGTTATGTTGCTGATGGTGACCCAACGGATGCTACCCAGTGGCAGGAAATCCTTAGCTCACAAAGCCTACGGGGTGATAGCCAGCATATCCATGCTGTCGATAACGATCAGGTATTTAGTCACGTGCGTTTGCACATGTATCCTGATGGCGGTATCGCGCGTCTGCGAGTATATGGCGAAGTGGTTAAAGATTGGCAGCAGCTTGTTGGTGAAGAAATTGATTTGGCAGCCATGGAAAATGGTGGCCGTGCCTTATTATGTTCCGATGAACACTTTGGTGTAATGGAAAACATCTTGGCTCCAGGTCGCGGTATAAACATGGGTGACGGCTGGGAAACTGCGCGTCGTCGCGAACCCGGTTTTGATTGGGTGATTATTGCTTTAGGCGTACCGGGTGAAGTGAGTGAAATTGAAGTAGATACCGCTCACTTTAAAGGTAACTTCCCTGATTCGTGTAACATTCAAGGTGCCTATGTTGAAGGCGGTAGCGATGAGCAGATGGCTGCTCAAAGCCTGTACTGGCCTGAAATCTTGCCTTCTCAAAAGCTACAAATGGATCACATTCACCAGTTTCGTGACCAATTGACAGCCCAAGGGCCTATCACTCACGTGCGCCTAAACATCTTCCCTGATGGTGGCGTATCGCGCTTGCGTATCCGCGGTAAGGTGCAGTCCTAATGAGCGAGACTGTGCTGCCGGTAATAGATATATTACCTCTTACCAAAGTCAACTTTGCCGATTTTGGTGAGGTGATTGAGCTAGATGGTGCGCAGAACTTTGCTATTAACCAAGGTTTTACCCAGCGCTATCATCATCTGTCTGAGGTAGAGCTTAGTGAAGCTGCGGACAAGGCGATTATTAACGTGTTTCGTTCGCGCCGTTGGGGGCATCCCATTAGTTTAAGTATGGTCGAACAACACCCGTTGGGTAGTCAGGCTTTTATACCTATGGATAAGCGTCCATTCTTGGTGGTCGTAGCCAGTAAAACGCAATCAGGCGAGCCTAAAGCCTTGCATGCCTTTGTTACCAATGGTGAGCAGGGCGTTAATTACGCCACGGGCGTTTGGCATCATCCCTTGTTGATATTGGCACCCGAGCAAGACTTTTTGGTGGTGGACCGTAGTGGCGCTGGCGATAACTTGATTGAAGTGAACCTTGCTACTGATCTGCAGGCGCAGATAGACCTTAATTCCCTTATTGAACAACATATTACAAAATAAATAGAGGCAACATAATGGAAGCTCATATTATTGAATGGTTAAACCTGACTGTACGTTGGGTACACGTCATTGTTGGTATTGCCTGGATCGGTGCGTCCTTTTACTTTGTTTGGTTAGAAAATAACTTGGATCGTAGCGTTAAAAATTCAGAATTAGCGGGTGAATTATGGGCTATTCATGGTGGCGGTATTTACCACCTGCAAAAGTATAATCTTGCACCTGCTACCATGCCTAAACATCTGCACTGGTTTAAGTGGGAAGCCTACAGTACATGGCTTTCCGGTGTCTTGTTGCTAGCTGTGGTGTTTTATTTTAATGCCGATACTTATCTTGTTGCTGCAGGCTCAAGTTGGTCTGCCGCAGCCACAGTGGCCTTAGGTATCGTCAGTTTGATTGCTGGCTGGATTGTGTATGACGTGCTATGTAAAAGTCCTTTGCGTCATCAGCCTGCACTGTTGGGTTTGGTTCTGCTTTTAGCACTGACAGCTTCTGCCTGGATGTTCTCTGAATTTATGTCTGGTCGAGCGGCTTATATTCACGTTGGTGCCATCATTGGTACCATGATGGTAGGTAACGTATTCTTCGTTATCATGCCTGCGCAACGTTCACTTGTTGCAGCCATCGCAGCTGGTGAACAACCAGATCCTAGCAAGCCTAAAAATGCCTTGTTGCGTTCCCGTCATAACAACTACCTGACTTTGCCGGTATTGTTCATCATGATCAGCAACCACTTCCCAAGTACCTACGGGAACGGCCTGAACTGGTTGGTTTTGTTAGCTCTAGCGGTCATCAGTGTAGCCGTACGGCACTACTTTAACACGCGGCATAATGGCCAGCAGTTTGTGTGGGCGATGCCTGCCGCGGTGCTAGCTATGATGGTCATGGCCTATGTCACAGCGCCAGCACCTATGGTCTTGGACGATACGGCTAAAGGCCCATTGAACGATGCTCAGGCGCAAACTATGATTACCGACCATTGCGGTGCTTGTCACTCTGCACAACCAACCCATGTGGCTTTTGTTACGGCACCTGCCGGTGTGGTGTTAGACGATGTTGAACAGATACGTTTGCAAGGTCAGCGCATCTATCAGCAAGCCGTGGCGACACATATCATGCCCCTAGGTAATGCAACACAAATGACTGTGGAAGAGCGTCATTTGCTTGGCCAATGGTTGCAGCAGCAATAAAGCCATAAGGTTTTTAGAAAGGAGATAAAGACATGGGATTTTTAACCACTCACGTATTAGATACCGCGCAAGGTGTACCTGCGCAAGGTATGGCGGTCAGCCTTTATCGTCGCCAAGGTGAACAACGTGAGCTGATCGTAGCAACCTATACAAATGATGACGGTCGGTGCGATAGCCCAATACTGCCTAGTGAAAGCTTTGTTAAGGGCGAGTATGAGTTGGAGTTTGCCGCTGGCGATTACTTCCGTGAAGCTGGTGTCAGCTTACCTGAACCTGCGTTTTTAGACATAGTGCCCATTCGCTTCGGTATTGCCGATGAGGAGTCTCACTATCATGTGCCATTACTTGTATCCCCTTATAGCTTTTCTACCTACAGAGGTAGCTAGGTGTGAACTCGGTGAAGGAAAACCAGATGAGCAAAGAAGCTAGTAAGAGTGACGCTTCAATTAGAGCCTCTAGCCCTAACCTAGATGTCTATCGCCAGCTATTTGATAGCATCCTTGAGCAGCGTTTGGCGCCTAATACCAAACTCAATGAGCAGGATCTAGCGCAGGTGTTTGGCGTTAGTCGTACTTTGGTACGTCAAGCCTTACAGCGTTTGGGAGCAGAACAAGTTGTGGTAATGCACAAGAACAGGGGGGCTTTTGTTGCCGCCCCTGACGCTGTACTTGCACAACAAATACTCGATGCTCGTGAATTGATTGAAATGGCCGTTATTAACTTGGCCTGTGGCAAATTGAGCCTACAGTCCGTTAATAACTTGCAGATGATGATTGAACTAGAGCAAGAAGCCTTGGATCAAGGTGATACGGGCACCGCTTTGAGGCGCTCAGGTGAGTTTCACCTACGTTTGGCAGAAGCAGCGGGCAATCAGTCCTATGTGCACATATTACGCGGTTTGATTTCACAAACCTCGTTGATTATCGCCATGTACGGGCAGGGCGGAGGCAACAACTGCGCCCGTGATGAACACTTTGAGTTGTTACAAGCCTTACAAAACGGCCAGCATGAAAAGAGTCAAAACCTCATGTTGCACCATCTAGGTCACGTTCGTACGGGGTGTGATTTTAAGCGTCGGGTGAATAGTGGTAGTTTGGCTAACTTGCTGGCAGGTTAGTCACTGCAAAATTACGACTACAGATACAAAAAACCCGGTTTTGGACCGGGTTTTTTATGCATACTGAAAAGTAGTAATTTAGTTAGCAAGTTCTACCACATGACCATAACGGGCAAGCATTTGCTCATTAATGGTATAGATAGAATCTAGTAGGTTCATATGCATACTACCAGGGCCAAATGACTTGGTAGCGGCTAGCTCTGCAGCAACACCCATGATCAATAGGGCTTGTACGGCGGCATCAAAGGCATCGTGGTCAATGGCCATGAAACAAGCGATAAAGGCTGTGGTAGCACAACCCATAGCCGAAATGCGCGTTTGCATTGGGTGACCGTTAGCAATCATCAGGGTCTTAACACCGTTGGTGATAATATCTGTTTCACCCGTCTGGGCTACTACGCAGCCATACTGTAGGGCTAGTTCTTGAGCAGCCATAGGGCTGTTGCTGTTGGCTAGCTTCTGGATTTCTAAGGCGTTACCGCGTACCAAGGAAGGATGGTATTCCATCAAGCCGCGGGCAAATTCAAGACGAGTATTAGATGCATGCACAGATACCGGGTCCAAAATCCAAGGTTTGGCGTATTCAGTAGCTGTTTGAATGGCGGGGATAATAGCCGCACGACGGTTGCTATCTAAAGTACCAATATTTACAACAAGGGAGTTGGTTGCGGCTACTAACTCACAGATTTCTTCCACACTAATAGTGAAAGAAGAGGTCGCACCGACGGCCAAAATAACATCAGAAGATATATCTTGGGCAACGGTACTGGTGATGCAATGAATTCGTGGACGCTTATGTCCAAGGGCTAGCATGGCCTGAGCGGCACCTTTAGCGTAATTGGCAGTTAGGATGTTGTTTTTGGCGTCAATCGTTAAGCTGTGGGGCATGGAAATTACCTGATCCAGATGATAGTGGAAAAGCAGAAGATATTGTCTCATAAACTAAGTATGGGTTAAATCATATGCGTGTCACCAATGGCTAATTGATACAAAAACATTGTCAATTTCTCTACTTTTAAGTAACCGTGTCCCACAAAGTTAACCTTAAACTTCATCATATGAGTCAGTTTCAACCTTTGTGAATTATTTTATTTCAGATATTCGACTAAAGCATGGCATAATATGCACCGTAATTAATGTTACTGAGATCGGAAAACGACTCGTTGTTGATTGCTAGCGACCTTGAAGAGAACGGCTAGCGTGAATGGTTAACCGGGTGTCGTTAACAAGTAACCGGTATGTTATCTAACGGTTAACATGAAAAACTAGATTTTTGGGGAGTTGCCAAGTGTAGGTTGCTAGGCAGCTCTTTTTATTTTATCGCATTCCGTAAGGAATAAATTTGGAGCCTTTTGATGTTTAATAAGAGTGATAATGTTCAGGATTTTGACCCAGAATTGTGGTCAGGTATTCAGGAAGAAGAACTGCGTCAAGAACAACACATTGAGTTGATCGCATCTGAAAACTACACCAGCCAACGTGTTATGCAAGCCCAGGGTTCTGGTCTTACTAACAAGTACGCCGAAGGCTACCCACACAAGCGCTACTACGGTGGTTGTGAGTACGTAGATAAGGTAGAAGTACTGGCAATGGAGCGCGCTAAAGAACTATTTGGTGCTGACTATGTCAACGTGCAGCCTCACTCAGGTTCTCAGGCTAACGCCGCTGTGTACCAAGCTTTGGTAAGCCCAGGTGATACAGTAATGGGTATGAGCTTGGCTCACGGTGGTCACTTGACCCACGGTTCCCACGTAAACTTCTCTGGTAAGAACTACAACGCTATCCAGTACGGTCTAAACGACCAAGGTACTTTGGACTATGATGAAATCCAGCGTTTAGCTACTGAGCACCAGCCAAAGATGATCGTTGCTGGTTTCTCTGCCTACTCTCAGGTAATGGATTGGAGCAAGTTCCGCGATATCGCTGATTCAGTTGGCGCCTACTTGTTCGTAGACATGGCGCACGTTGCTGGTCTTGTGGCTACTGGCCACTATCCAAACCCAATGCAGTATGCTGATGTTTGTACCACCACTACCCACAAGACCCTACGTGGTCCTCGCGGTGGTTTGATTCTAGCCCGTGCCAACGAAGCCATCGAGAAGAAGCTGAACTCTGCCGTATTCCCAGGCCAGCAGGGCGGTCCTTTGATGCACGTTATCGCTGCTAAAGCCGTCGCCTTCAAAGAAGCATTGGAGCCAGGCTTTAAAGACTACCAGCAAAAGGTTGTAGACAACGCTAAGGTTATGGCCGAAGTATTCCAATCTCGCGGTTTCAAGATTGTATCTGGCGGTACCGAAAACCACTTGATGCTAGTTGACCTAATCGCCAAAGGCATCACTGGTAAAGCCGCTGACGCCGCCCTAGGTGCTGCTCACATCACTGTGAACAAGAACTCCGTACCTAACGACCCACAGTCGCCATTCGTAACCTCTGGTATCCGTGTAGGTACACCAGCCATCACTAGCCGTGGTTTCGGTACTGAAGAAGTACGCGAAATGACCGGTTGGATGTGTGACGTAATGGACAACATGGAAGATGAAGCGGTTATCGCTGAAGTTCGCGGCAAAGTTGCCGAACTATGTGCACGTTTCCCTGTGTACAAGTAAGCTTTACTAGCTAATTAAAAAGCCCGCTGCATGAGAGTGCAGCGGGCTTTTTTGTGTCTGATTGATTTATTCATCTTAAAAAGTGCGGATATTTTTTTGCCAATGTGAACCAACATATATTCAGGAATACTATTTAGAAATGGTGATTTAGTCATGGTGACATCTCCTCCCTGAGGTGTTTTTAGAGCTGAAGGCGCTCGTGCTTCCTTCTACGATAATAAACTTATAGTGAATAATTCACGATTTTTAGCCTTTTTGGTGTAAGGCCTGTTTGGGGCAAAAAGTTCGTTTGCTGCTACTCTTAAAGGCATGGACCAAAAATGGGCATGGCAACAATAATCAAAGTGCTTTCACGCTAATGATTATTATGATGCCGGTAGGCGCTATAAATGGTGCTAGTACATAAATCGAACATATGAGTAAAAAACTAAATATTTCGGCTCTGATTGTTATAGTTATTTCAACTTTCGGGTGTGCCGCTTCCGAAGATATTGGCGTTCGTAAAGGTCTTTGTTCAAATACCTGGTATTCGTTGGTAGAGAAGCAATTGAATACTGGTGATGGTAGAGGTCACGGTCCTGATATGGGTTCTCTCGAATGGAGATCAGTCGTGGAGTTTAAGCTTGGGACTCGGGGTGATTCTGAAATTCCAGCTTTAGATACGGATCAATGGTGTGATTACATTGATACACACTATATTAGACAGCGCACATAATAAGCGTACGCAGTTTGGCGAGCGCTGATGTGAGTTATTATGCACTACCTAGGGAATAGCATATGCTAATTGACCATAGCCAATGCTCACGGAATCGCGGGTAGCGGCGCACTGGTGATTGGCGGCGTTATGATTTATTTGGAATATTGACAGGGCTCGTTAACGGGTGCTATAAACAGGTCTTTAAACTTCCAGGCAAGTTCAATGCAAACGAAATTTTCCGAAGATGTGATCTCCCTTTCAGATCTCAAGGTAAATCCAGGTAAAGTTATTAATCATGCTAATAATTCCCACCGTCCTATTCTTTTAACTAGTCGTGGGCGAGGGGTGGCTGTAGTTCAAGGGCTTGAAGAATTTGAAAAGAATAGCGAAGAGCTAGCGTTTGTAAAAGCAATTGCTCAAGGTCTCATGGATATAGAGGAAGGTAAAGTTATGAGCCTTAACATTGCCAAGCAAAAGTTAGGCCTCAAATAAGTGAAGGTTACACTTGCTGATTCGGCGCTAGAAGACCTCGAAAATATTAAAGAATATTACCTTGATCTGGGAGTTCCAGGGATTGGGGAGAATTTCGTTGTTGCTATTTTTGAGCATATTGAAACACTTACTGATCACCCTGATATAGGCAGAATTGTTCCTGAGTTTAATGAAGAGCACATACGAGAGCTTATCCATCCCCCTTTTCGAGTGGTATACCTACGAGGTCAAGCTACAATACAAATTGCTAGAGTTTGGCGAAGTGAAAGGTTGTTGAGCCTCAATGAAAATAAATCATAACAAAACCATTAAATTCGCTCCCTACGGTCTCCGGACGCTCGCAAGCTCGTGCCGTTTTTGGCAACGTTAGCTTTCAGGGGATGGAGTATATTTCTTAGTAGCCGTTTCAGGTATTTCCGTTTTTACGGCGCTATCCCACCTGCTATGTGGTCGCATTGTTGAGTCAGTGTGCTGTGGTCTAGAAGTCCTGATTGAGGAGCAAAAAAAATCCGATGTCATTACAAACATCGGATTTTCATTATGGACTCGAGAAGTTTAGGCTTCAGGCATGTCCACGTTGTTGTGGCGGCAAGCAGCTACCATTGTATTATACAGCAAACAGGCGATGGTCATTGGGCCTACACCGCCTGGTACAGGGGTGATAGCGCCAGCGACTTCTACTGCGCTTTCGAATTCAACGTCACCAACTAGTTTGGTCTTGCCTTCGTCAGTTTCGATGCGGTTGATACCAACGTCGATTACTGTTGCGCCTGGCTTGATCCAAGAACCTTTTACTAGCTCTGGTACACCAACGGCTGCCACAACGATGTCGGCTTCACGCACGACTTCTTCGATGTTCTTGGTGCGGGAGTGGGCCACGGTTACGGTGCAGCTTTGCTGCAGTAACAAGTTGAACATTGGCTTACCAACAATGTTGGAGCGACCTACAACAACGGCGTTCATTCCAGTTAGATCACCATGGTAATCTTGTAGCATCATTAGGCTGCCTAGTGGAGTGCAGGGGATCATGCCTTTGCCGCCAGTAGATAGCAGGCCTACGTTGATTGGGTGGAAGCCGTCAACGTCTTTGGCAGGGTCGATAGCGTTAAGAACCTTGTCAGAATCAATGTGCTTAGGTAAAGGTAGCTGCACCAAGATGCCATTGATGGCGGGGTCTTGGTTCATTTCATCGATAAGGTTGAGCAAAAATGCTTCATCGGTAGATTCATCTAGCTTGTGCTCGATAGAGTTGATACCGCATTCTTTGGCTTGCTTGCCCTTGTTACGCACATATACTTGGCTTGCTGGGTCTTCGCCAACTAGCACTACGGCTAGGCCTGGTACGATATTGTGCTGTTCTTTTAGGGACGCAATTTGGGTGGTCATTTTGCCACGTAGGTCGGCAGCAAATTGCTTGCCGTCTATAATCTTTGCCATGCTAGTTATCCTCTATAGAGTCAGGCTTCAAAAAGTTATTTACTTGTGTAATGGTCGCGCATTTTACCGGAATATAATGCGGTATGGCAGGTCTGAATGAGACATGTTCCCCTATTTATTTGCGACACGTTAAAGTAATGGGTTATAAGCTTATAATCAGTCTTCTTGAAGTTCGTTCAGGTGACTATTAATGCTTTCAAGATGCTATAGATAAGGAAATGTTATGATCCCCCTCAGAGTTTGTTATGAATTTAGGCAAGTTGGTCGTTTTCCGATAATCGGTGGTCGTAGAAAAGGCAGCGTAGAAACACCAGCCTGATAATCTAGCCGCCAATGTCTAAGCCCTGTTATATGCAGGGATGTTATTACCTGTAGGAGTGGTACGCATGTCCGACGATCAATACGAAGATGATTTAGATCTAAGCACCCTAAGCGACGAAGAGCTTGTGGAGCAAATGCACGATGACCTTTATGATGGCATGGAAGATGAAATCGGTGAAGGCACTCAGATCCTATTGGATCGTGGCTGGAGCCCAGATAAGGTACTTAACGAAGCCCTAGTGGGTGGTATGAACATTGTTGGTGTTGATTTCCGCGACGGTATCTTGTTTGTGCCAGAAGTATTAATGGCAGCGAACGCCATGAAATCCGGTATGTCTATTCTACGCCCATTGTTGGCTGAAACAGGCGCAGAACCAATCGGTAAAGCCGTAATCGGTACAGTTAAAGGCGATATTCACGACATCGGTAAGAACCTTGTTGCCATGATGTGGGAAGGCGCAGGCTTTGAAGTTATCGATCTCGGTATCAACTGCCCAGTCGAAACCTATCTAGAGGCTTTGGAAGAGCACAAGCCAGACATTCTAGGTATGTCTGCTTTGCTGACTACGACTATGCCTTACATGAAGGTTGTTATTGATACGCTAGCAGAGCAAGGTATTCGTGACGATTACCTAGTGTTGGTTGGTGGTGCACCACTTAACGAAGAGTTTGGTGATGCCATTGGTGCTGATGCTTATTGTCGTGATGCGGCTGTTGCCGTAGACACAGCTAAGCAGTTGATTGCTGAGCGTCGCGCTAACGCTTAATAGCGTTACCGAACTTACGCTACCATGCAGCCAGCTCAGTTGCTCATCATAGCGTGTGGCGCTATTGCTCGGGAAATCTCCGCAGTAGCGCGCAGTAACGGCTGGCAAAATATCAAAATTTCTCAAATCCCGGCGGAGCTTCATAATCGGCCGGAGAAGATTCCTGCGGCCGTAGAAA
>CALKFY010000024.1 GCA_938084925.1 uncultured Pseudomonadales bacterium | reverse complement strand
TGTGGATTTGTTTGATGAATTTTTCCACGGCTTTGTAAACCACGCCAAGGTGACTTTGCACATTGATAATATTCGTGGCAAAAACGCTCACCACCAAGCCGAGACTGTGTTCAAGGCTTTTGGTCGCGCTTTGCGTATGGCTTTGTCCGCCGATCCGCGCATGGCCGGTATGATGCCTTCTACCAAAGGTAGCTTATAAGCCATTATGAATACTATTGCCGTTATTGATTATGGCATGGGCAATTTGCACTCGGCCTCCAAGGCTTTAGAGTATGTAGCGCCGGATGCCAAAGTAATCGTTACCAATGATCCACAAATTATCGCTGACAGTGATCGTGTCGTGCTGCCTGGTGTAGGCGCTATTCGTGATTGTATCGCTGAAATGCAGCACTGCGGTGTGGACAAAATTGTTGCCGATACCTTGGGTACCAAGCCCATGCTAGGTATCTGTGTGGGCATGCAAGCACTGATGCAGCATTCTAGCGAAAACGGTGGTATTGATTGTTTGGGGCATTTACCTGGTGAAGTGTCCTTTTTTGGTAACCAGCCCAGTGTTAATGCCGAACATTTAAAAGTACCCCATATGGGTTGGAATCAGGTACAGCAGATTGATCACCCGTTATGGGCTGGTATCGATGACATGAGCCGTTTTTATTTTGTGCATAGCTATTTTGTGCGCACGCAAGCTCGTGACATGGTTGTTGGCACTTGCCAGTATGGTGTGGAGTTTGATGTTGCCTTGGCCAAGCCTAATTTGTTTGCTGTGCAGTTTCACCCAGAAAAGAGCCACACAGCTGGTTTGCAGTTACTTAAGAACTTTGTGCAGTGGGATGGGAGTCTATAATGGGCTTAGCAAAACGCATTATTCCTTGTTTGGATGTTGAAAACGGCCGCGTTGTTAAAGGCGTGCAGTTTGTTGATATCCGTGACGCCGGCGACCCTGTGGAAGTAGCCAAGCGCTATGATGAGCAAGGTGCCGATGAAATTACCTTTTTGGACATTGGTGCTACCCACGAAAACCGTGACACTATGGTGCACACGGTAGAAAGCATGGCAAGCCAGGTGTTTATACCCCTTACTGTAGGTGGTGGTATTCGTACCTGTGAAGATATCCGTCGCATGCTTAATGCGGGTGCCGACAAGGTGAGTATTAATTCTGCTGCCGTGTTTAATCCTGATTTTGTCCGCGAAGCTGCGGAGCGTTTTGGCTCTCAGTGCATTGTAGTGGCTATTGATGCCAAGTCCGTTAGTCAGCCTGGTGAAGAGCCGCGTTGGGAGATCTTTACCCACGGTGGTCGTAAGCCTACGGGTATTGATGCCGTAGCGTGGGCAGTAAAAATGACCGAACTAGGTGCTGGTGAAATACTACTTACTAGTATGGACCAAGACGGTGTGAAGAACGGTTACGATCTAGGCGTTACTCGTGCCATTAGTGATGCCGTAAAGGTGCCTGTTATTGCTTCTGGCGGTGTAGGCAATTTGGATCATTTGGTGGATGGTGTGCTAGAAGGCGGTGCGGATGCGGTGCTGGCTGCGAGTATCTTCCACTTTAACGAATACACTGTGCCCGAAGCCAAAGAGTATATGGCGCAGCGTGGTATTGAGATGCGTATCGAGTAAGGGCTAAAGGGGGCTGGCTCTTATTTGATCGCGTAGCGAACAAAAAGTGCCTGTACCTTGGTGTATACGGGACAGGCACTTTTGCTGCGCAAAAAAGCCAGTCCCTTGAGGTCAGACCCCATTTATCAGTGCGGGTGAGCGTTGGGGTCTTCGTTGCTTTGCGCTAGCTGAACCTCAGGACGCTGATGCGCTTGTTCTACGTCATATAGCAATGCCGAAGCAGACACTAGGCGGATGCCCATTTCGTCTAGCTTCGGTAAATTATCCTGCAAGAATTGAATAGATGCTGGATAGGTGTGGCCTATCAATATGACCGAACCGTAACGGTTGGCAATGCGCAATGCTTGCTGGAATTGCTTCTCTAGGGCTGCTGGTGCTAGATCGTTATCCAAAAACACATCCCTAGATTGGCTAGCAATATTTTGTGCCTGTGCTTGTGCCAAAGCTTGGCTTTTTGCACTGGTACGGCTGTCGATAAAGTACAAACCTTGGCCTGATACTATGTCCATGGTCCAGCGCATAGGCTGTGCCTTTTCCGTTAGGGCGCTGCCCATATGGTTGTTAATGCCTTCCACGTGGGGGATGCTGGCAATGCCGTCTTGCAGGATTTTCTTAAAGGTGGTTTCGCTCATCTGGCTGGTAAGGCCGCCTGGGCCAAGGCGCATGCCGGCGTGGTTTTCCATGGGCGCGTGTAACATGATTTCTTTGCCTAGCTGGTGTCCTGCTTGGGCTAAGCGTGGCCCAAAGGGAGTATGGGGCATGATGGCAAGGGTCACAGGGCCGGGTAGGTGTACAGCGGCCAAACCTTTTTTCAGGTTGTCACCCAAGTCGTCAATAATGACTACCATAGCTGGCTGTGGTTCTTCTTCGGCCGCAGCTAAATGGCTGAAACCAAGTAAAGACAGCAGGGCTAGAGAGGTCAGCGAAGCAAAGGTGAAGGTGGCGGATAAGAAGGTCTTTTGCATGTGCGAATTATAGCCGTTTTTGCAGCAAGATGATGGCCTGTTGCAAGATTTCTTCGTGCTTTTGCAGTGGCTCTAACTCATCTTCTTGCGTGTCACTAAGGCTGAGCTTGTGATCTGGCGCAATGCCATTGTTATTGAGATTGCGGCCCTTTGGAGTGTAGTAGTAAGCCGTGGTTAGCTTGATGCTGCGCTTTTCGTCTAGCGCTATTATCGATTGCACAGAACCTTTGCCAAAGCTTTGTTGGCCAGCCAATTGGGCGCGCTTATTTTCTTGCAGCGCAGCGGCTACTATCTCGGCGGCAGAGGCACTGCCACGGTTGATCATAACTAGTGTAGGCATGCCTTGGCTTGGATCTTGTGGGTCCGCTTCGTAGATGGTGTTGCTATGTTCTTGTCGGCCACGTGTGGTAACGATGACGCCCTTTTTCAAAAAGGCATCGGCTACGGCTACGCCGGTATTAATCAAACCACCTGGATTGTTACGCAAATCTAGCAGCCAGCCCTTGGCGCCTTCATTGATGAGAGCCTGCATGTGTTCAATAAGGTCGATTGCTGTACGTTGTTGAAATTGACTGATACGCAGGTAGCCAATATTGCCGTCCATTAGTTCGCTGCGAATACTTGGCATGTCGATGTGTTCACGTTGCATGCTGACAGAAATCTCTTGGCCTTGGCGCAGTAACTCCAAGGTGACTGTTGAGCCTGCAGGGCCAGAAATAAGCCGTCCAACAGTGGTGCTGTCCAAGCCTTTCACATTACGCTTATCAATGTGTGTAATCCAATCTCCGGTTTGTATTCCTGCGCGCTGGGCTGGGCTGCCGTCGATGGGAGTGATGACAAGTATGTGGTGTCCTAAGGGTTCTATTTCGATGCCAATGCCAACGTAGGAGCCGCTGGTGGATTCTTCCAGAGCTTGCGTGGCGTGGGCATCTAAATAGGCAGAATAAGGATCCAGTTTGAGCATCAAGCCTTGTAAGGCAAGAGTCAGCAGTTGTTCATCGGAATGTGGTTCTACATGCTCTGTGCGTACGCGTTCGTATACTGTTACAAAGTCTTGTAGCGCCTGTAGAGGTACTTCTGGTGCGGGGGTAGTTTCAGCGTGAGCAGCGGGGACAAGTGCGCAAAGGCTAGCTAGGCAAATGCTACATGTTAAGAATAGGCTGCGTAGGTGTCGCTGCATGTTGTTGGCATCCTGCGGTATCTATTAGCGGCTTAGCCAGTGACGTGGATTTTGCGGCTGACCTGCTTTGCGAATAGAAAAGTACAAAGCTTCAAATTGTTGGCCACCGGTCTTGCCACTGTTAGCAATAAGCTCTCCGGCTACTACCATATCACCAACTTCTTTATAAAGGGACTGGTTTTGGCCATATAGGGTCAAATAGCCTTCGCCATGGTCAATGATAATCAACAAGCCATAGCCCTTGAGCCAGTTAGAAAACACTACCTGCCCTTCATGTATGGACTGTACCGGGCTGCCTGTATCGGCTTGAATAAGCCAACCGTTTTCGCTTAGCGGGTACTTGTCTTGTTGTTGGCCAAAACGATTAAGTACTTTACCGCGCAAAGGCCAGGCAAGCTTGCCTTTGTGTTTAACAAAAGGTTGGCCTTGGCTCTTAAGTTGGGCTTTTTTGAGCGCTATTTCTAGCTGCTCCAATAGGTTTTGAATTTGTTCTTTGGCAGCGTTGCTATCGGACAGTTTGCGTTCTTTAGATTGGCGCTGTTTGGCTAGTTTGCTAGCTGCGCTCTTTTGCTGCTTGCGGCTTTCAACTAGCTGTGTTTCTTGCTTTTGCAGCTGCTGCAATTCTTGTTGGTGGGCGAGTTCGTTGTCGGCTTGTTGTTGCTGAATTTGGCTAAGGGCTTCTAGGCTGTTGCGATAGGAGGCAAGCTGCTCGGCTTGGGCTTGGTGCAAGTAGCGAAAATAGACCATCATGCGGCTCGCGTCAGCAGCATCGGTTAAAGAAAATAACAAACCGCTCTGCTGGCGTTGCTGTAGCTGGTATTGCTGGCGAATATGCTCCGCTAGCTTGGCCTCTTGTTCAAACAGGCTGTCCTGTATCTGGCTTGCTTGTTCCTGCAAATCTTGGCTTTTTTTACGTAGCTTGCTCAACGAACTTTGGTGCGTGTTGATTTGCTTGCTTAGTTGGCTGATTTTACGTTCGCTAGTGGCCAGTTGCTGGCTTAGGTTGGAGGCTTTTTTTTGTGATTGTTTCAGCCAAGATTGCAGGTTGTTAATGTCATCCTGCAGGGTGTCCATACGCTGCTTTAGCTGCGCCTGATCTGCACTGTTGGCTTGGGTGGCTGCAAATGCAAAAGGTGTCACACTGGAGAGGAGTAAGGCAAGTAGGCATGCAGCCACCAATCGCCCTGCCACTGTGCTAAGCACAGTAGTAGCGCGTAATTGGTGGGTTGTCAGCGCTAGCATCAGGCTTATTAAGCGTTGCGTAGCAACGACTGGCCTGTCATTTCGCTAGGTTGGGCTAGGCCCATCATGTCTAGCAAAGTTGGCGCTATGTCAGCCAACACGCCAGTTTGCAATTGTCGGCTTGGTGCTAGTTGGCTAGCGTCATTAACGTATACCAAAGGTACTGGCCAAGCTGTGTGTGCTGTATGTGGCTGACCCGTAGTAGGGTTTTGCATCAGTTCAACGTTGCCGTGGTCGGCCGTTACCAAAGCTTCACCACCTACTTTGTTAAGTGCAGCGATCACGCGGCTTAAACAGCCATCTACGGCTTCAACTGCAGCCACGGCGGCATCAAATTTGCCCGTGTGACCAACCATGTCAGCGTTGGCAAAGTTACAAACAATCAGATCATAGGTGCCGGATTCAATAGCTGCTACTAGCTTATCGGTGACTTCTGGAGCGCTCATTTCTGGCTGTAGGTCATAGGTGGCAACGTTTGGAGAGGCGATAAGCTCACGGGTTTCGCCTGAGTACAAAGCTTCTTGACCGCCACTGAAGAAGAAGGTTACGTGA
>CALKFY010000023.1 GCA_938084925.1 uncultured Pseudomonadales bacterium | reverse complement strand
TCACCACATTTACTAGTGTATATGACGATTCAGCCTTTAGCCGCAGATCGTTTGAAAATTCGCTGGGGTATGTCTATTCGTGATGAGGCCATGCGTGGCAAAGATATGGATGACTTGGTGGCCTTATGGAAGCAGGTTAATAGTGAAGATAAGTTTAAGCTAGAAGGCTTGCAAGAAACCTACCGTTCTCGCCATGCTGAGCCGGGCCCATTGGCTCCGGATGATTTGGAAGGCACCATCAAAGATTTTCATCGCTACCTAGCACGTAAACTTTGTGCCTAAGCGTTAATACTGTCTAGTCTTTTAACGGCTTAATAAGATATTCAAGGCCGTTTGTCTTTAGCTCCAAGGCCAGCTGCATCAGCTGGCCTAACTCTCCCTTAGGGAATTCTTTCTTGGCGAACCACAATAGGTAATCTTCGGGTAGGTCAATGATGACGCGGCCCTGATATTTGCCAAATGGCATATGGGTGCGGGCTAGCTTGAGTAGGTTTTCTTGTTGCAGCATGAATTAGGCTTTCCAAACGTCAGGCTTAATATTGCAGCTCCCCACTTCGCTAGACAGCCAGATTTCTTCATCTTGAATGGTGGCCTGAATGATCATGCTGCGTTCTGCCATTTCAGTTAAGGCTTCTACCTGATCAGTGGGAATATTGAGTACGTGCAAGTTGTTGCTGCTGTGCACCTTGTTTTGCATTTGTTGCCACCAGATCTCAGCACTGTTGCCACTGTAGGTATAAACATACACCTCTTGGCTGCGGCCGCAGGCTTTGCGTAGGCGCTTTTCATCTGGTTGGCCTAGCTCTATCCATACTTCAATTTCGTCGCTTAAAGATCGTTGCCAAATGTCTGGTTCGTCATCGGTGCTTATACCTTTGGTAAAGGCCAGCTGTTCGTTAGCGTGGCGAACAAAGGCGAGGATGCGTACCATCATGCGTTGTTCGTTTTCTGATGGGTGGCGAGCAATAGTTAGGTGATGGCCTTCGTAGTAGTGACGATCCAAATCAGAGATTTGTAATTCGGCCTTATGGATGGTGGCGTTTTGGGCCATGGTATTTATGCTCGCTAGAAAAAGCGTGACTATAACCTATCGACCAAAAAAAAGCCCGTCGTTAAGACGGGCAAAATGAGCAATCAATCATGCTACTCTTTAGGAGGATTAGTTTGCCAATTGTCTGGCTTCTTGAGACAAGGCTTCTATGGCATTCCAGTCTTGCTGGGCAATTAAGTCGTTGGGCGTCATCCAAGTCCCACCAACACACATCACGTTGGGAAGCTGTAAAAACTCATCTGCATTACTGGGCTTTACGCCGCCAGTAGGGCAGAACTTAAGGTTTGCCAAGGGGCCATAGAATGCTTTCAATAGATCCACGCCGCCCACAACAACGGCTGGAAATAGTTTAAACCTCTCGTAACCGAATTCCATGCCGGCCATGGCTTCGCTTACGCTGGCTACCCCTGGCAAAAGGGGTATAGAAGCTTGTGCACCATGAGCTAGTAACTTAGGTGTGGCACCAGGGCTAACAATAAAGTCAGCGCCAGCAGCAATACAAGCGTCGTATTGTTCGGGAGTTGTTACCGTGCCGGCGCCAACAATGGCATCTGGCAGGGCTTGGCTAATCTGTTTGATGGCTTCTAGGCCATAGTCATTACGCAGCGTGATCTCGAGCACTTTTAGGCCACCGTTAACTAGGGCGGTGCAAATGCCTAAGGCTTGTTCTGCGTTGTCTAATTTTAGTACAGGAATGACTGGTGCCGTGGCACATATTTCATCAAGGCGCTGTGTGTGTTGGGTCATGTTGTTCATGTTAAGCGCTCCAATAGATGCTTAGTGGTCTTTGTAAGAAAGCAAAAATAGGCATCTTGCTTGGGCTACGCAGATGCATGGCCTCTTGTAGGGTGTCTAGCTTATCGTTACCAACCAGATGTAAAAACTTGTGTTTGGCTAGATGAATCTGTTGACCGGTCCAAGTAATGCGCTGCACAGGGTCCACAGGCGCTGTTGTGGCTGCACAAAGCAAAGGGTTGGCCTCTGCCATGGCGTGAGCCAAATTGGGGCAGTTAGGGAACAAGGAGGCCGTATGACCATCGTTGCCCATACCTAGTATCATTACATCCACAGGTCGAGACATGGTTTGTAGTAGTTGGTTACAGTCTTGGTTGCCTTCTGTGTTGCTGGCAGCACCGTTGTATAACGGGATAAAGGTAGCTGCAGCGGCGGCATTTTGTAGTAAGAACTGGCGTACCAGAGCGGCATTGCTACCAGCTTGGTCTTCGGCCACCCAGCGTTCATCCACTAGGGTGATATCAACACGATCCCATGCCAGTTGCTGTTGGCTAAGAGCGCTAAACATGGCTGTTGGCGTACGGCCACCAGATACAGCTAGGCTCACTCGAGGCTGTTGTTCAAGTTCTTGTTTTAGGCAGTTGGCAATAGCGGTTGCTAGCAAGGATGCTAATTCAGGTGCCGTATCGCTGGTGTGCCAAGCCACATGTTGTGGCAAATATTCTGGTTTAGCAGTGTTCATACCAACGGTGTCCAAATGCTTCAATCATGTCATAGGCGGCGTGGGGGCCTTGTGTGCCAGCGGGGTAGGTGTGCAAGGGTGATGCACTTTGTTCCCAAGTAGCGCGAATTTGATCACACCATTTCCAGGCTGCTTCTACTTCATCGCGGCGTACAAACAAGCTCTGGTTGCCTTTAAGGGCTTCAAGTAGCAGGCGTTCATAGGCATCAGGCAGGCGTTTTGAGCCTTGAGTCTGGGCAAAGTCCAAGTGTAGAGGGTCGCGACGCAGGCGCATGCCTTTGTCGATGCCTTGTTCTTTGGTTAGTACTTGTAAGGAAATGCCTTCGTATGGTTGTAGGCGAATTACTAGCTTGTTTTCGGCTAGTGGTTCTTGGTCAGCATCAAAAATGAAATGGCGGCTAGGACGGAAGTGAATAATGATTTCCGTTAGCTTGCTGCGCATGCGCTTGCCTGTACGCAGGTAAAATGGTGTGCCAGCCCACCGCCAATTGGAAATATCGGCGCGCAAGGCCATATAGGTTTCGGTGCTGCTTTGAGTGTTGGCATCAGGTTCGTTTAAGTAGCCTGGTGCGGCTTTGTCGGCGTAGTGGCCGTCACCATATTGTCCACGCACAAGGTGCTTGTTAATAGTGTGTGGTTGCATTGGTTCCAGTGCTTCTAATACGCGTACTTTTTCGTTACGAATACTGTCGGAATCTAAACGGGTAGGTGGTTCCATAGCTACCAAACAAAGCAGTTGCAGCAGGTGGTTTTGCACCATGTCGCGCATTTGGCCAGCATGGTCAAAATAACCCCAGCGGCCTTCAATGCCAACTTCTTCAGCGACAGTAATTTCAACATAGCTGATGTGGTCATGATTCCAAAGGTCGGCGAAAATAGGGTTAGCAAAGCGCAGCGCTAACAGGTTTTGCACGGTTTCTTTGCCAAGATAGTGATCAATGCGGTACACCTGTTGTTCGTTAAAGAACTCACCAACTGTGTCATTGATGACTTTAGAAGAGGCTAGGTCGTGCCCGATAGGCTTTTCCAATACAATGCGGCTGGTCGGGGTGTTTAGACCGGAGGCATTCAAGTTGCTGCAGATGTCTCCAAAAATGGCAGGTGGTGTGGCTAGGTAATAAGTAACTAGCGGGTTCCAGTCAGCCAACTTGGTCTTCAGTTTTGCATAGGCAGTGGACTCTTTCATGTCCAGCTCTTGATAGTCCAAGCGTTGCAAAAAACGTTGCTTTACTGCACTATCAAGTTCGTCTTTAGGGATGAATCTTATTAGGGCTTCATCGGTTGTTTGAACGAATTCTTCATTATTGAAGGCTTGGCGAGCAAGTCCTAAAATTTGAGTTTCTTCGGGTAGCAGTCCAGCCTTATCAAGCTGATATAAAGAAGGCAGCAGTTTGCGTAAGGAAAGATCTCCTAAGGCTCCAAAAAGCACCAAGGAAGGGCTGAATGACTGACTGTTTGGGTTTTCTTTTTGCATCACTTAAAATGGCTGTCAATAGTAGTAATTGATGTAATAATACTACATAAAATCCCATTTTGGTAGGTTGTTGTGCTAAAATGTTTGTAATATTACGTAATTATGTTAATTTTTGTTTGCAGGAGTGCAACTTATGAGCCCAGCCGATAATTTGCTGGAATTGCTAAGTACGCAATTAGATAGTTTGAATCGATCTGAGCGCAAGGTGGCGCAAGTGATTCTTAATGACCCGCAAGAAGCGACTGGGTTGAGTATTGCTAGTTTGGCAGAAAGGTCTGAGGTGTCCGAGCCGACGGTGAATCGCTTGTGTCGTACATTTGGAGTAAAAGGGTTTCCCGATTTTAAAATTCGTTTAGCGCAAAGCATGGCTACAGGTACGCCCTATATAAGCCAGAGCGTTGATATTAATGATGCGGCTGAAGTTTATACAGATAAGATTTTTTCTAGTGCTATAGCGAGCCTCGATGCAACGCGACGTAAGGTTAACCCAACCATGGTAGAAAAGGCGGTTGATTTCCTTAGTCAGGCGCAGCAGATATTATTCTTTGGTATGGGAGCATCTGGGGCGGTTGCGCAAGATGCACAGCACAAGTTTTTTCGTTTCAATATTCCGGTAGTGGCCCACAATGATCCACTATTGATGCGTATGCAGGCAGCTGCATGCCGCCGTGGTGATGTGGTGGTGGTGTTATCATTTACTGGCCGTACTAAAGATACTATTGAGATAGCACGTTTGGCGCGCGAAGCTGGTGCTGTAACGATTGCTGTAACGGCGCCCGATTCTCCTTTATCTGACGAAGTCAGTATGGCTTTGGAAATAGTGGCACCAGAAGATACCGATGTATATATGCCCATGCAATCGCGTTTGATTCAGTTAACCTTATTAGACGTGTTAGCTACAGGAGTTATTTTGCGCCGCGGTGAGGATTTCCAGGACCATCTACGTAGTATCAAACAAAGTCTTGTGGATACTCGGATAGCTCCGCAGGTTACGGATTAATTTAAAGGCAGAGTTTAAGCTATGAAGCTGATATTGGTGTTGTTGATGAGCGCAAGTTTGCTCTCTGGTTGTGTTCTTACTAAGGTGGTGACAGTGCCTATGCGTGTTGCAGGTGCGGTGGCATCAGTGGTGCCGATAGTGGGGGATGCGGTAGATGAAACCATTGAAGAAGTGGCTGATGGTATTGACGAGATTCCGTTATAGAAAGCCAATTTTAGGACGGGACACAGATAACAAAAAGGCCGCTCACTGAGCGGCCTTTTTTAATGCAATCTTCAGAGACCTTGTAGGTCTTCGACGGGTAGCTTATAGAGCTTCTAGCTTGGCGCGAATTTCAGCCATCTTTTCAGACATAACGCGTTCCAAGTGTAGCACTTCTTTGGCAAGGTCTTCCTTGCTGTTACCGCCGATCTTTTCTTCTTCGGCCAACTTGTTTAGTTCCGTGATAGCGCGCAACAAGAATGGAGAGATTTCGCTCACTTCTTGCCATTGCTGACGACCGGAATCAACCATTACGGTACGTGTAGAGCGACCAAAACGGAATTTCTTGCTACGTGGCAGAAAAGAGCCCTTTTCGCGCTTGTAGTAAACTTTAAGGATATCGTAGCCGCCTTCCTGGCGCATGGTGTACTTGGTGATATCATCAAAACTGCTGACGCCCATTTCGGCTAGAGTAGGGTATTTTGTTTCATTCATAATCATTTTCTCCTGGTAGAAGACAGTAAGGTTAAATTTTGGGTAAAAATTGGAACTTCAGCAATTTTATTGTGGTGGGGTTTTGGCTCTGGTGGCCTGACCTTGCTGGTTCGATGGGCAGCGCTTATCGGGGTGTGATGAGTGCTTGTAGTGCCCGTTTACTTGCTGCAAATTATACCTCAGATGTGGTTAATGTTTAACCACTTTTGGGCTGTTGTATTAGACTTTTGGCTAATAGGTATTATTCACAAAGTTGATAGTGGTGGCGTTCGCAATAATTGCGTTATACTGATCGTTTATAGAGACCGATTTCACTTAGGAACTTATCAGTTATGTCAGGTGTCATCCCTATTGATGAAGGCGTAGAACGTTTGTCCCTTAAGGACTATACGGAGAAAGCCTACCTAGATTATTCCATGTACGTTATCTTGGACCGCGCTTTGCCGCATATTGGTGATGGTCTAAAGCCCGTGCAGCGTCGTATTGTTTATGCCATGTCAGAATTGGGCTTAAAGAACACGGCCAAGTATAAAAAATCGGCGCGTACCATTGGTGACGTGCTGGGTAAGTTTCACCCTCACGGTGATGGTGCTTGTTATGAAGCTATGGTGCACATGGCGCAAACCTTCTCCTACCGCTACACCTTGGTGGATGGGCAGGGTAACTGGGGATCGGCAGATGATCCTAAGTCTTTTGCGGCCATGCGTTATACGGAAGCGCGTTTGGCTCCATATGCCGACGTATTATTGGGTGAGTTAGGCCAGGGTACGGTTGATTGGGGTTTGAATTTTGACGGGACTATGAAGGAGCCGCTGGTATTGCCAGCAAGGGTGCCTAATGTATTGTTAAATGGTGCTACGGGTATTGCCGTAGGTATGGCCACAGACATCCCCCCTCATAATCTGCGTGAAGTTGTACAGGCTTGTATTCACTTACTGGATAATCCACAAGCGGATACCAATGACTTGTGCGAGTTTATCAAGGGCCCAGACATGCCAACCACGGCTGAAATTATCAGCCCGCGTGAAGACCTGTTGTCGATGTATGAAACCGGCCGTGGCAGCATTCGCATGCGTGCCGTGGTAGATAATGAGAATGGTGATCTGGTTATTTCGGCTTTGCCTTATCAGGTGTCCGGTGCCAAGGTCATTGAGCAAATTGCTGCTCAGATGCAAGCCAAGAAACTGCCTATGGTAGCTGACCTTCGCGACGAAGCGGACCATGAAAACCCTACACGTTTGGTGATTGTGCCGCGTTCTAATCGCGTTGATACCGAACAGCTGATGAATCACTTGTACGCGACTACCGATCTAGAGCGTACCTACCGAGTTAACCTTAACTTGATTGGCACCAATGGTTTGCCACAGGTGAAAGGTCTACGCACTATTTTAACGGAATGGATAGCATTCCGTATGGAAACCGTGCGTAAGCGTTTGCAACATCGTTTAGATAAGGTGTTGGAGCGTTTGCACCTATTAGATGGTTTGTTAATTGCTTTCCTTAATATCGACGAAGTGATTGCCATCATTCGTGAAGAAGACAAGCCTAAACCTGTGCTTATGGAGCGTTTTGGCCTATCGGATCGTCAAGCCGAAGCTATTCTAGACTTGAAGTTGCGTCACCTAGCTAAGCTAGAAGAAATGCGCATCAAGGCCGAGCAGGATGAGTTGGCTAAAGAGCGTGAAGAGCTAGAATTGATTTTGGGTTCTAAGGCACGCATGAAGACCTTGATTAAGCGTGAGCTAAACACCGATGCCGAAGCCTTTGGTGATGATCGTAAATCACCGATCGTGCAGCGTAGTGAAGCTAAGGCTTTGTCTGAACGTGATTTACTAACCTCTGAGCCAGTAACTGTCATTCTCTCCAAACAGGGCTGGGTACGTGCCGCCAAAGGCCACGACCTAGATGCTGAAAGCATGAACTACAAGTCTGGTGATGCCTTCTACATGGCAGTGAAGGGGCGTAGTAATCAAAACGTGACCTTTATTGATGATGGTGGCCGGGCCTATGCGCTGGAAGCGCACACCTTGCCATCGGCACGTGGTCAAGGCGAGCCGTTAAGTGGCCGTTTCAATGCCCCAAGCGGTGTGCAGTTCTGTACGGCAATAAGCGCCAAGCCAGAGCAGCTGTTACTAATGAGTACCGATGCTGGTTATGGTTTTGTGACTAAGTTTGAAGACTTGCTGAGTAAGAACAAAGCCGGCAAATCTGTCATGAGCGTGCCTAAGGGCGGCAAAGTACAAACGCCACAGCTGATTAGTAATCTCGATACCACCTGGTTAGTTGCCGTGAGCAATGAAGGCCGCATGCTGGTGTTCCCTTTGCAAGACTTGCCGCAATTGGCACGTGGTAAGGGTAATAAGATTATTAGTATCTCTTCTGCCCGTGTGGCGGCCCGTGAGGAATTCATGGTTTCCACTGCCCTCATACAGGAAGAGGATGAGTTGCTGGTGCATTCTGGTAAGCGTTACCTGCGCCTTAAAGGCAGTGATCTTGTGCACTATCGTGGTGAGCGTGGGCGTCGTGGTAACAAGTTGCCACGTGGTTTCCAAAAGGTAGATAGCCTAGAAGTTGCTGCTAAGGAAGTGGCGGTAGAGGTAGAAGCGGAAGCTGATACTGAATCTTAAGGTGAAGCTCGGGGACTGGCTTATACCGTAGGTATGTGCCTGTCCCTTTTTTATTGGCATGTCTTGATAAGGGAGCAGGCACTTTTTATCTGCTTCGCAGCTAAATAAGAGCCAGTCCCCAATTATCACAAACTCGCAGAAAAATGCTTAATCTGCATATTCAACAAATCCTGATAATCACTACTTAAGCGACTCAAGCTAAATGAACCGTTGCTAAGTAGTTGGCAATTATCCAATTCCAAAACACGCTGTTGTAGCTCTGGGTGGTAGGCCACCTGGCGGCTAATCATCATATCTTGCAAGCGTTGCTGGCGTGATAGTTCAGCGGCTTCATTGATTAGGTCGTCAGAGTCCTCTAAAGGCCCTGTATGCACCACAATTTGAATATTCAAACTTGGCTTGCCTGACAATAAGCGCTGCTGGTTATAAGCCTTATATAAGCCAAAGAAGAACTGCGCCGCACACAAGGCATTTACGCAGTGTGTCATGTGCTCATGGGGCTTATCAAAGGTAACCAGAACATCATGGTTGTCTTCAGTTTCTATAGTGCCGCCATAGATAGCGCATACCTGATCCACTAGCTTTTGGTAAGCCTTGAGTAGGTGGTGCTTTTCTTCGGCAATTATCGGCCCTTGGTCACGAGTATTAACGTTGATGTACAACAAGCTAACTAGCGGATTTTCATCGGCCGCTCTAATTTGTGCCTGCAGGCCGGCTGGAGCTGGAGTGTTAGCTAAGGTGGCCTTGGGTTCTTCGAAGGAGATGACTTGATTGTCGCTGACAGGTTCTGGGTCATCTGGCGTACCCGAGTGCATTAGGTCATCCATAGTAAGGATAGGCACTTGGCGGGTAAATGCCGTGTCGATAGGGGCTTGCACACCATAGTTAGGGTTGGCAGGGCTTAGTAGTGGGTCGCCAATGTCACCTAGGTCAGGATTGTCTGAAAGTTCGCGAGCCAGATCGTGTAGTTCATGATCAAAGCCTTCTTGATGATTGTTTTCCAGAGCACTGGCCGGTATCACAGGTAGGCCGGTGCCCTGAGGCATTTCTAGTTCAAATTGTTGCTCGGTTTGCACGTGCAACATGCGGGTTTCGTTAACCGAGTTAAAGCCTAGGTTTAATATGCCCCATTCATCTAAACGCTGGTCGTCCAGTGGCGGTGCGCGATCGTATAGAAGTAGCTGCTCTTGGGCTTCGTGGAAAGCCTGCATAGGTTGGTACAAACGATTGCCAAACCACCAGCCCATCACCAAGCTCAATAGACCTAAGGCTAGGCCGCTAGGCCAGAGTAGTTGCAATAACTCTTGCCAGCTTGGTTGTAGGTTAACGGGGGCAACTTTTACTTGTAAGTTGCCAAGCACCACGTCATTACTGCGGATAGTAAACTTATCTAACTCTCGGCTACCCAAAAAGCCTGCTTTGGCTAGCATTTTGCCGTCGGCGTTAAAAATAGCAGCGCCGGTAATAGTGTCACTACCAATCAGCTCTTGTAGGGATACATTTAGGCTGATGAGGTCGTGACGCAAAATGAGGGGCGCGCTGATTTTGGCCAACTGGCTACCTAGCTGTTGTTGCTGGTGTTTGTGTTGTTGTCCAGCGGCAGCTTGTAAGTGTAGATACGTCATGCTCCCTAGGGCCAACAAACACAGGGCAAACACTGCTAAAGATAGCAGAATAGTCTTTTGTACCAAGCTAACACGTGATTGCATGTGTTGGCGTAAGGTATGGGTGCGGTTGGAATTGGTCACAATAGTAAAATATCTAATTGGCTGCAGGCGCAAACCCCACATTTTACACGGGAAGTGGTAAAATAATAAGCCAATTTTTTAACCAACTTTGATTGTCTGTTGTACTAGCTAAATAACAGGCGCAAAGAGGTGACACCTGTAAGGACCCTATCCATGTTTGCCAGTCTCACTTTGCTGCATAAAAACCCTGCCTATCCACAAGCTGTTGCTGATCTTTTAGCAAGCACTGGTGTGCAGAGCCAACCTACACAGTTGGCACAGGCAAGCGAGTGCAATGCTTGGCAATGGCAGATGGCTGCGGCTGTGCCAGAAGACACTAAAGCCAAACTGGCCAGTTTGCTAGCAGCAGACAAAGAGCAAGGTGTTACTGATTACGTGCTCTATGAAGGCGAGCAGGCGCCAGAGATTAAGCTAGCTGTATTTGATATGGATTCCACCTTGATCCAAGCCGAAGTGATGGATCAGCTAGCGTTCACTGCGGGTATCGGTGAGCAAATTTCGGCCATAACAGCGAGCGCTATGCGTGGAGAAATTGATTTCCAGGAAAGCTTTAAACGCCGTCTTGGCTTATTAAAAGGTTTTGATTGCACCACTTTAGAAGAAATTTACAACAGCATTGAGCTGATGCCTGGGGCTGAGCGACTTATGCGTAACCTCGTTAAGCAGGGGGTGCGTTGCGTAATCCTATCCGGCGGTTTTAGCTTCTTTGCTGATCGTTTTGCCGCCCGTTTAGGAATGCAGGAAGCTCATTCTAATCCTCTTGAACAAGTAGGTGGTAAGCTAACAGGCGATATATCGGTGCGTATTCTTGATGCTGAACGCAAGTTGGAATTGCTAACGGAGATTAGGCAGCAACATGGCTGGCCCGTAGAGCAAACCATGGCCGTGGGCGACGGTGCCAATGATTTACCCATGTTAGGAGCGGCAGGCCTTGGTGTGGCTTTTCATGCTAAACCACTGGTAATTGAGCAGGCCCCGCACCATGTCAGTCACTTTGGCCTAGATGGCCTGTTGTATGTGATGGGATTGTCTGACGCTGACTTGGTCTAGATGATTAATGTCTTATGAGCCATGCCAGGTTCTTCTTTCACCAAGCGCGGCACTAGGTATCCCGGTAGCTGCGCTTGCATTTTGCTATGTAACTTTTGCCCTTGCTCTCGCGTAACAAAGAAATGTTGCGTGCCTGCCACATGATCCGGCAGGTGCAAATAGTAGGGCAGTACACCTGCATTAAATAAACCTTTGCTTAAGTCTATCAAGCTGTCGCTATCGGCATTAATACCGTCCAGCAAAACACTTTGATTAAGCAAGCTAACACCGGCAGCTTGCAGTTGCTGGCAGGCGTCTTCGACGTCCGTGTCAATTTCTTGAGCGTGGTTGCAATGGATGACCATCACCACCTGTAGGCGCGAGCTTGCTAAGCGCTGGCAAAGTGCTGAGGTGATACGTGCCGGTAGGACCACGGGTAAGCGGCTATGGATGCGTAAGCGCTGTACCTGAGGTAATGCTTCAATTTCATCCAGCAAGGCAAATAGCATGTTGTTGGTGAGGGCTAGTGGATCGCCGCCACTGAGAATGATTTCTTCGAGGTTCATATCCTCAGCCAAATGCGCAAGGCTTGCTTGCCATTGGCTGCGGCTACGTTGTTGCTCGTCATAAGGATAATGACGGCGAAAGCAATAACGGCAGTTGATGGCACAGTGGCCGGCAGCAACTAACAGGGCGCGGCCATGGTATTTATGCACCACGCCGGGGCTAGGGTTAAATTCTGCCTCGGCTAGGGGGTCGGTGACAAAGCCGGGCACGGACAAGCCTTCGTCGGCTTGCGGTAAAACTTGTAACAGTAATGGATCTTGTGGGTCTGCGGGTTGCATACGATTAGCATAGGCCTGGGGTACCAGGGTGCCAAATCCTTGGTCATTGGCGCTCATCTCGGCTATTTTCTGTGCATCAAACTGTAGCTGCTCTAATAGTGCCTTGGGGGTGCGTAAACTCTGTGCTAGCTGCTGGCGCCAGCGCTGTTCTTCGGCATTTTGCTCGGGGCTGAGGATAACTTGTGCTTGAGGCTCAACTTGTGCCGCAGTTTCAGGTATCATTAGCGTTTCCGTTTTAGTTAATTGATTGAGCAATATAATGGCGAATTATAGCACTAACGAATTCAAGAATGGTCTTAAAGTGATGCTGGAAGGCGACCCATGCTCCATGGTGGACGTGGAGTTTGTTAAGCCAGGTAAAGGCCAAGCGTTTACTCGCGTCAAAATGAGAAACCTAAAAAGCGGTCGTACTTGGGATCGTACCTTTAAGTCTGGCGAAAGCATTGAAAGTGCTGACGTCATGGACCGTGACATGGAATACGTTTACACCGATGGCGAATTCTGGCACTTCATGTTGACTGATGGTTCTTATGAGCAATTTGGCGCTGACGAAGCTGCCGTTGGTGATTGCACCAAATGGCTAAAAGAGCAAGAAGTTTACCAGGTTACCTTGTGGAACGATTCCCCAATTTCTGTGGCACCACCTAACTTTATTGAGTTGGAAGTGACCGAAACAGACCCAGGCCTAAAAGGCGATACAGCACAAGGTGGCAGCAAGCCAGCTTACCTGACGACAGGTGCTATGGTACGTGTCCCTTTATTTATCGAAATTGGCGAAGTATTGAAGGTTGATACTCGCACCGGTGATTACGTAAGCCGTGCTTAAGCTATTACTTGTGGGGTCGGACCTCAGGTCTGACCCCCAATATCCTGCCCTTCCCCAGTTTTATCATGTCTGACACTCCTTCTTGGCAACCCTCTGCTGACCTATTTATGCTGCGTGCTCGTGCACAGCTACTGGCGCAGTTGCGGACGTTTTTTGTGCAGCGTGACGTGTTGGAGGTGGATACGCCTGTGTTGTCCCGGCATGGGGTAAGTGATCCGCATATTGAGAGTGTTGCCGCTGAGTTTGTGCCCGATGGTGCGGCCTCTGGTATGACCATGTATCTGATGAGTTCGCCTGAATACGCCATGAAGCGTTTATTGGCGGATGGTAGTGGTTGTATTTATCAGGTAGCCAAAGCCTTCCGTAATGGAGAGGCAGGACGTCGTCATAATCCCGAGTTCACCATGCTGGAATGGTATCGGGTAGGTCATGATCTTGAGCAGTTGATGGCAGAGGTAGCGCAGCTACTTGATCTGCTGTTGCTGCCAGCCTTGCCCAATATAGACTGGCATTTCTTGTCTTATGAGCAGGCTTTTGTGACAACCTTGGGCGTCAATCCTATGCTCATGAGCAGTGCTGAACTGCAAACTCTTGCGCAGCAATATGTGGACTTGTCCATGCCTGAGGAAACGCCTCGCGATACTTGGTTGGATCTACTTATGAGTCATTGCGTAGAACCAGCTTTGCCACAGGCGTGTTTCGTCTATAACTACCCAGCCAGCCAAGCAGCTTTGGCACGTGTGGATGTGGATGAAGGGGGGCATCAAGTAGCTAGACGTTTTGAAGTGTATGTACAGGGCTTGGAATTAGCCAACGGCTACCATGAGCTCACAGATGCTCAAGAGCAGGCCAAGCGCTTCGATGAAGATAATCAAACTCGTAAGGACATGGGTAAATCTGAGATGCCGGCAGATCAACGTCTAGTCGCCGCCTTGCAGCATGGTTTACCGGATTGCTCTGGGGTGGCCATGGGCTTGGAGCGCATATTGATGTTAGCCCATGGTAAGCAGGAAATTGCCGAAGTTTTGGCGTTTGATTTTAGCCGCGCTTAACGCTAGGTGTCTGGCTTACATGCCGTTAGGTACTTCCTTACGGGAAAGAGCCAGACACCTTTAGGCTTAATCGTCCTTCAGCTTAGCTAGCATCTGACCCATACGGGTTGTCACACCAGGCTGCAACTCTTCATTCCATTCGCAGGTGTCTTTAGGTAGGCACATCACCACGGTAGAGCCTAACTTAAAGCGGCCCATTTCTTCACCCTTGCGGATGATAATGTCACCTTGGTCAGAGTACTGCCAGCTAGTTACTTGCTTGCCCGTTGGGCAAACCAACCCAGCCCATGGGGTTTCAACGCTAGCCACGATCATGGCACCCACAAGTACCATAGCCATGGGGCCAAATTCTGTATCAAACATGGCAACGACGCGTTCGTTGCGCGCAAACAAACCCGGTACATTTTCTGCCGTGGCTTGGTTCACCGAGAATAGCTGCCCCGGTACGTGCACCATGCTAGTCAACTTACCATCGCAAGGCATATGAATACGGTGGTAGTCTTTTGGGGCAAGGTAAATAGTAGTGAACTGGCCATCAACAAATGGTTCAGCTAGGTCGCTGTTGCCGCCTAGTAAGGTAGTGACATCAAAATCTTGGCCCTTGGCCTGAAATACCTTGCCAGATTTGATGTCACCGATTTGGCTAACGGCACCATCTACAGGGCAGGCTAGGTGGTCATCATTAAAATCGATATGACGAGCGTCGTCTTTTAAGGCGCGCGTGAAGAAGTCGTTAAAGTTAACGTAGTCTTCCAAGTCTTCGCGTTCGGCTTCCTGCATATTCACCTTAAACTGTTTGGCAAATAGTTTAATCAATGGGTTCTTGATTAGTGGCAGGCGGCTTTCAGCTAAAAAGCCTACTAGGCGCGAAATCAAATGTTGCGGCACGATGTATTGGAATAGGATAAATAAACGATCTTTCATAACGGTTCCTGAAGTGGTTATTGATGAGTTACAAACTCATCCAAGGAATCTTTAATGCTGCGATAGCTGGCCAGACGTGCTGGATCTATTGCGCCATCTTCTAAGGCTTTCAATAGTGCGCATTTCGGCTCATGCTCGTGGGAACAGTCACTAAACTTGCAGTAGCCTAAATAAGGTCGGAATTCGCGGAAGCTTTCAATCAACGTTTCCGCATCCATATGCCATAAACCAAATTCACGAATTCCCGGTGAGTCGATCAAATCACCACCTTGAGGGAAGTGGAATAGTTTGGCGGTAGTTGTCGTGTGAATACCTTGTTCATGGTATTCAGATAATTCGCTTACCTTCAGGTCGGTGCCGGGTAATAGCACGTTAACCAAGGAGGATTTACCAACACCGGATTGACCTACGAATACGCTGATGCGCTGGTCCAGGGTGGCATGTAATTCTTCTAAACCATCTTGGGTCTTGGTAGAGGCGCGAATAACGCGATAGCCTAGCTCTGTATAACGCGCCAACATGGGCTCGATATGCTCAGCGGCTTCTTCATCAAGTATGTCAGTTTTATTGAGTAAAATAATAGGCTCAATGTCACTGGCTTCGGACGCCACTAGATAGCGATCCACTAGATTGGCGTGGGCATAAGGCTTAGGCGCAATAGTCACGACTATCTGGTCGATATTGGCGGCAATGGGTTTTAGGTCGCCA
>CALKFY010000022.1 GCA_938084925.1 uncultured Pseudomonadales bacterium | reverse complement strand
TTGTTGAATAGCTTCTAAGGCGTTATATAAAGTATCATTTTGACTCAACCAGGTGCTGTATTCTGTCACCTTAGGTAGGCACTCATCATAGGCCTGACGTACCGCATCGGTATTGGACACGCTGTGTAAGTGGGCTAGCGGGCCCCATACCTGACCAATAGCATCATCTATCTGCTCCATGGCTGGTACCAGCTGGGCATAACTTAGTTCAGATTGTTGCAACAAGGCCTCAATACGCTCTTGGCTTTGACTTAACAAACTTGTCAGTTGTTCAGGCACAAGGCTGGCGTCGTAGTTTTCAAATTTGGGCAGTTGCAAGGTCTGCATAAGGGACATGGTAGTTATCTCTATTCAATTGAGCCGTTAAGCTTTATATATTGGGCCCTATAAGGATTTTGCAATCACCAATAATTCTCTGACCACAAGGACAGGATTTTAGCTTACAATAGACAGTCTTACTCTACCTCTCTCTATAATTAAACACCAAGAAGCTTTATTCATGAGTATTCGTCCTTTTAAAGATCAACATCCCGATATCCACCCAAGCGTTATGGTTGATGAACAATGCACCGTTATTGGTGACGTAAGCATTGGCGCTGATAGCTCCGTTTGGCCCCACGCATCTATCCGTGGCGACGTACAAAGTATTCGCATTGGCGAGCGCACCAGCATTCAAGATGGTTGCTCCCTACACGTGACGCACCGCGGGCCTTATACGGGCGAAGGCGCCGCCTTGCACATAGGCAATGATGTCACCGTTGGTCACAATGCCACCCTACATGGCTGCACTATCGGTAATAATGTATTGATCGGCATGGGCAGTACCGTATTGGACAAGGCCATTGTCGAAGACCAAGTGATGCTAGGTGCGGGTAGTTTGGTACCACCTGGCAAGACCTTAGAAAGCGGATTTTTGTATGCCGGTAGCCCTGCCAAGCAGCGCCGCCCGTTAACAGAAAAGGAGCTAGACCTCCTTGCTTACATGGCCAACAACTATGTAAATCTTAAAAACACCTATTTGGAAGCAGAAGCATGAGCAATTCCCCCTACTCCAAAGATTTCCCTATTTCTTGGGAAGAACTACACCGCAACGCCCGTGCCCTAGCTTGGCGCTTGCACGAACAAGGCCCTTGGAAAGGCATTATTGCTATCACTCGCGGTGGCTTGGTCCCCGCCGCCATCATCGCCCGTGAATTAGATGTGCGCTTGATCGATACCATTTGTATCTCTAGTTACGGGCAACTGGAAGCCGGTAGTGAAGCCGATATCGTGGGTGATCATGTGCTATTAAAAGGCTTTGACGGCGATGGCGAAGGCTTTTTGCTAATCGACGACCTAGTCGATACAGGTGGCACCGCCAAGGTGGTCCGCGAGATGGTACCTAAAGCCACCTTTGCCACCATTTATGCCAAGCCAGCCGGTAAGCCAACGGTGGATATGTACATTACTGAGGTAAGCCAAGATACTTGGATCCGCTTCCCTTGGGATATGGTGCATACCTTTGCCACGCCTATTGCCGATTTAGAGCGCTAAACTACACTTAGTTTCTAGATTACATACTTAGGAGAAAGACATGAAACCACGTATCAGTATGGTCAGTTTGGGCGTGCATGACCTAGTCCGCGCTACGGAGTTTTATCAACAGGGTTTGGGTCTTCCGCGCCTAGAGCCTTATAAAGACTCAATTACCTTTTTTGATCTAAATGGCACTTGGCTAGGTCTTTATCCTTGGGACAAGCTAGCTGAAGACGCGGACATAAGCCCAGCTGGTGAAGGTTACCGAGGTATGGCTTTAGCTCATAACCTGCATTCCAAAGAAGAAGTGGATGCCCTTATGCAGCAAGCCGTTGCGGCTGGTGCTACGCTAGTAAAGGCACCCCAAGAGGTATTCTGGGGTGGCTATTCTGGTTACTTCGCTGACCCTGAGGGCCATCTTTGGGAACTGGCTTACAATCCCTTTGCTTGGGTTGGCCCTGAAGACTAAACATTAAACTCTGATTTGTAGTTTGAGGTCATCTGAGATACCGAGGCACCAGCATCTGGTTTGGTGCATGTCGTCGGGGTGATATATCTTTTGCTGGCACCGCTATGGAAAGCTAGCGGGCACAAAAGAATTTCACCCAGACTTCCTCACATAGTCAACTGCCAAGCGTTATATCTCCAAGAATCCATGACGAACCTTTCGATGTTTGAATTACTAATAATCGGATTAAACGTGTCAACTACAGAGCGCTTACTTGTCGGATGGCCCCCCTAAAGGCCGGCACGGTATTAAGAAGAGATCGAGGCGAAATTCTTTTTATGCTACGTTTTTTGTAGCCAATAAAAAGATTTATCGCCTCGGACTTTGCTCCGAGCCAAGCCTAGGTACCACCAAACAGCATACCGACAATGCCTAGGTACGGACATCTAGCTTAGTACATGTCGTCGGGGTGATAAATCTTTTGCTGGCACCGCTATGGAAAGCTAGCGGGCACAAAAGAATTTCACCCAGACTTCCTCACATAGCTAATTGCCAAGCGTTACATTTCCAAGAATCCGTGACGAACCCTTCGTTGTATAATTTAGTTTATCTGCTACAGAGTGCGCACTTTTCAGGTGATCACCCAAGAGGCCAGCACGGTGTGAGAAAGAGATCGGGGCGAAATTCTTTTTATGCTGTGCTTTTTACAGCCAATAAAAAGATTTATCGCCCCGGACTTTGCTCCGCGCTACACCTAGGTACCACCGAGCCAGAACAAAACTCCAAACTAACAGACGCAGCGCGGATTAAAGAGTCTAGAGCTGTGCTCGTAAGTCCGTTAAGAGTTGCTGAGTTGATGGGCGTACACCGCGCCAGATGGTGAAGGCCTCGGCGGCTTGCTCAACTAACATGCCTAGGCCGTCATCAGCTTGGGCTGCGCCCTGCTGCATGGCCCATTGGCTAAATACCGTTGGCTCCGCGCCGTACATCATATCGTAGGTACGCGCGCCTGCAGCTAAGATGCCTGCTGGCAACGGTGGCAAGTCACCGCTAAGACTTGCTGAGGTGCCGTTGATAATCCAATCAAACTGACCCGTGACTTCGGTAAAACCACAGGCAGACACATTGCCAAGATGCTGCACAGCATCGGCTAGGTCTTGGGCTTTACTGACGGTACGGTTAGCGATGACTAGTTCGCTCAGCTTCTGCGCTAATACCGGTTCTAAAACACCGCGTACAGCACCACCGGCGCCCAGTATTAACACTCGCTTTCCGGCAAGGCTGCCAGCAAGGTTGGCCGTAATATCACGCACCATACCCACGCCATCGGTATTATCCGCACATAGTTCGCCATCAGCATTGCGCCATAGGGTATTGGCGGCGGCTGCAAGGCTAGCGGCGGCACTAGGGTGTTTGGCTAAAGCGAAGGCGCGTTGCTTAAAAGGCACGGTAATATTAAGCCCTTTACCACCTCGGTTAAAAAACTGCTCAACATAGGATTCGAAGTCGCCTTCTGCTACTAATTGCGCCGAATATTCAATATCTTGTTTAGTTTCAGCGGCAAACACCTTGTGGATAGCGGGTGACTTGCTCTGCTTGATTGGATTACCCAATACCTGATACCGGTCCATACTCACGATTCCTTAGTGTGTCGATACGGCGTAATTAGGCCAACCAGTCACGATGTGGCAAGAAATCTTCTGTCAGCTTCGCTTCGGCGCTACCTGGCTCTGGTTGCCAGTTGTAGTCCCAGCGTACTTCGGAAGGCAAAGACATCAAAATGGACTCAGTACGGCCACCAGTTTGTAAACCAAACAAGGTACCACGGTCATAAACTAGATTGAATTCTACATAACGACCACGGCGATGCAGTTGGAAATCACGTTCTTTTTCGCCATAAGGCATGTCTTTACGACGCGCCATAATGGGCCCGTAAGCGTCCATAAAACTATCGCCAACACTACGCATAGTAGCAAAAGCGGTTTCAAAATTTGGGGTATTGAGATCATCAAAAAACAAACCTCCTACACCACGAGCTTCACCACGATGAGGTAGGAAGAAGTAGTCATCACACCATTTCTTCAAACGCGGGTATAGGTCTTCTCCAAAAGGATCACAGGCATTCTTGGCCGTTTGATGCCAATGCACACAATCTTCTTCGTTGCCATAATAGGGCGTTAGGTCATAACCACCGCCAAACCACCAAACTGGCTCTTCACCCGCTTTTTCGGCGACAAAGAAACGGACGTTAGCATGACTAGTGGGTACATAAGGATTATGCGGGTGAATCACCAAGCTAACACCCATGGCTTGAAAGCTACGCCCAGCTAGTTCTGGACGATGTGCAGTAGCGGATACGGGCATGGAATCACCCATTACGTGGGAAAAGTTAACCCCGCCCTTTTCAATCACCCCACCTTGGGTCAATACACGGCTGGTACCACCACCCCCGGCTTCTCGTTCCCAACTATCGGCAACAAACTTACCTTGGCCATCATGGGCTTCTAAAGATTCACAAATGCGGGTCTGCAAGCCCATCAGATATTCTTTTACTGCTGCTATATCTACGTTCGCCACTTTTGCTATTCCTATCTAGTGCTGTCATTGTTTGTTTTCCCAGTTACCTAATTTTAGGCACTGCGAATAATCTTATCAGTGATTAAATCTCTCACCTGTGAAGGCTGAGAAGATGCGCCTAAGTTGCCAGGTAATACATAATCCAAATCTTCGCCGAAATACTGACGCAACTTTAATCGCGTTTTGGCTGGTGCCAAACTTGCTGGATTTGCTGAGGTAGACACAATAGGACCGCCTAAAGCATCACACAAGCGCTCTACCAAAGGATGCGCAGAAATACGCACGGCCACACTTTCATGCTGACCCTTTATCCACTGTGGTACCCAGTTTACATCATCAGGTAATAACCAAGTATTGGGGCCGGGCCAGGTATTTCTCAAGCGTTGTATTTGCTCATCATTCAAATGCGCAATCAAAGGCTGGATATGCTGCCAACGAGACGCCACTAAAATTAGTCCCTTATGCCAAGGACGCTGTTTAAGCTGCCAAATTTGTTGAACTGCTTGCAGGTCCCATGGATCACAACCCAAGCCCCATACGGCTTCGGTTGGATAAGCGATAACACCGCCTTGGCGTACCGTTGCTACCGCATTATTAAGGTGCCAGTCGCTGGTCATTATTACTCTCACTTAAGTTTGTAGCGCACTTATTTTACGCGCTCAAAGCCTCGCTCCGTTTCCACAACATAACCTAACAGAGATAACTCCATCAATAATGTCGCCACTTTCGCATAGGGCAAGGCCATTTGTTGGCAAATTATATCAACAGGCAGGGGGTCATAGCCAAACTGATTGAGCAATTGTTGCAATTGGGGTGATAAATGATGGTTAATTTCGTCCTTTTCAGCGGCTGCTGCCGGATTATCGGGTTTTATCATGCCCGTTAACACGGGAGCCAACTCGGCAATAATCTGTTGTGGCGAATAAACCAAACAGGCACCGTCCCTAATTAACCCTAAACTGCCCTGCGCTTGACGGTTGTGGGCGCTAGATGGCAAAGCAAAGACTTCGCGACCTTGCTCCAAGGCCAACTTGGCTGTAATCAATGAACCACTATTGGGAGCAGCCTCTACTACCAATAAACCCAAGCTTAGCCCACTCACTAGGGCGTTACGCACGGGAAATTGATGAGGCCTGGCTTCTAGAAACAAAGGCCAAGGGGAAACGAGAGCGCCACCATTTGCCACTATTTCAGCCGCCAAATGAGCATGTCTAGCAGGGTAGATCTCACCTAGTCCAGAACCCAATACAGCAATGGTATCGCCTCCAGCGTCCAAGGCACCTTGGTGACTAGCACCGTCTATACCAAGGGCGAGGCCACTGATAATAGTCAGGCCGGCACTAGCTAGCGCCTGCCCATACTCTTTGGCTAAGGCCAACCCAGACGGACTTGCTCGTCTGCCGCCAACCATACTAACCCCAGGGTCACTTAATAACCGAGTATTGCCTTGTACCCATAGCCAACCTGGGCAATCATCAATTTGCTTGAGAGATTCAGGAAACTCTGGATCATGCCAAGTAACTATCTGGGCTTGATGGCGTTCTAGCCAACGGTATTGTTTTTGCAAGTGTTGTTTTAAATCCACCCGTCGCAATTCCCGCCACACAACAAGTTGCTGATCAGAAAGCACATGCGCCAAAGAAGATAAATCTACCTCATAAAATAGCTCACTAATATCTGGCCAACGTTGAATTAACTGCCGCGACTGAGAAAAGCGCAAGTTGAGCTCAGTAAAGGCCAACCATTGCCAGTGCTCAGGCTGCCAATTTTGACTTTTGTGATCAGATTGATTATTTGTATTGTGCATATGGCCTCCATGCCGCGCTTAGTGTCTGACTTATGTAAACTTCTCATGATATAATTCTAGCTAGTATTTTTAGATTTATTTGAGCAACACACACCATGGCCCTGCTACCCATTCTTGAATTTCCAGATCCACGTCTACGTAAGGTGGCCCAACCGGTCACAGAAGTAACCGACGCCACCCGCCAACTTGTCGATGATATGCTAGAAACCATGTACGACGCCCCCGGCATTGGCTTGGCGGCAACGCAAATAGATGTGCACCAACGCATCGTGGTTATCGACGTTTCCGAAGAAGGCGATGAACCCCTAGTACTGATTAACCCAGAATGGGAAGCCATTGACCAAGACATGGAAGAATACAAGGAAGGCTGCTTGTCAGTACCTGAGTTCTTTGATGATGTTGAGCGCCATAGTCACATTATTTATCGCGCCCTAAACCGCGATGGTGAGCAGGTTGAAGCTAAGGCCGATGGCCTATTGGCTATCTGTATTCAGCACGAGCTGGACCACTTGAACGGCAAGTTGTTTGTGGATTACTTGTCGCGCTTGAAGCGTGATCGCATTCGCAAGAAGCTAGAGAAGAAGCACCGTCTCGAAGCACAAGGCTATTAAATAAGCCTTGTCTGAGTCGTTGGCTTGATATAAATACCTAGAAGGAAACCCTTTGAGCACCAATACCTTGCGCATCATCTTTGCTGGCACCCCTGAATTTGCCGCCCAACACTTACAAGCTCTACTAGACACAGAGCATGAGGTGGTGGCCGTATATAGCCAGCCAGATCGCCCTGCAGGTCGCGGACGCAAACTAACGGCTAGCCCAGTTAAACAATTGGCCCTGGATAACGCTATAGAAGTACAGCAGCCTTTGTCTCTAAAGGATGCTGATGCCCAAGCACAACTAGCCAGCTACCAAGCCGACATCATGGTGGTGGTTGCCTACGGTTTACTACTGCCACAAGTGGTATTAGATACCCCGCGCCTTGGTTGTATTAATGTGCACGGTTCTTTATTGCCACGCTGGCGCGGTGCTGCGCCTATTCAACGCGCTCTATTAGCAGGTGATGCCGAAACAGGTGTCACTATTATGCAAATGGCGGCAGGTTTGGATACTGGCCCCATGCTGCTTAAGCGTACCCTGCCTATTACCGATGCAGATACCTCTGCCAGTCTCTATGACAAGCTAGCGGTTAGCGGTTGTGCTGGACTAGTGGAAGCCTTAGACCAAATTGAAGACCTAGTTGCCGAAGAGCAAGATGAAAACCTCACTTCCTACGCCGAAAAACTCAGCAAGGCCGAAGGCGCCATCGATTGGCAGCAATCCGCCCCAGCTATTAGCACGCAAGTACGCGGCCTCAACCCATGGCCTGTGGCCTATACAGATTTTGGCGACCAGCGTTTGCGCGTGTGGTTTTCCCAAGCACAAGACGCCAATACTAGCGAGGCTGCCGGTACAGTAACTGGTTTTAGCAAACAAGGCATGACCGTGGCTTGTGGCACAGGAACTCTGCTAATCAGCCAAATCCAATGGCCAGGCAGCAAAGCCATTGCTGGTGCGCAGTTGAAAAACCTACAACAAAAGCTACCCATTGGCAGCCTACTAAGCAATCAGGATTAACACCATGAGCGAACCAACCCGCTATCTGGCAGCCTTAGCCGTAATGGAAGTATTACGAGAAAAAGGCTCCCTAGCGGGTAGCCTACCTTTGGCACTAGCAGAAGCAGAACCAAAGGAACGTCCACTGCTTTCACAAATGGCCTATGGCACTTGCCGTTATTACCCACAGCTTAACGCCATCGCTCAGCAATTACTTAACAAGCCCCTGCGCAACAAAGACCAAGATATCTATGCCTTGATTCTAGTGGGCTTGTACGAATTAATGCATATGCGTACGCCACCTCATGCCGCCGTAGCTAGCTGCGTAGAAGCTGCCAAAGCCAGCGGCCAAGATTGGACCAGCTCTTTGGTCAATGGTGTTCTACGTTCTTTCTTACGCCAACAAGAAGAGCTACCTGAGCAGTTAGCTCAGCAACCAGAATACCAATACAACCACCCTCAGTGGCTACAAGCCAAGTTAGCCAACCACTGGCCGGATCACTGGACTGATATTCTCGCTGCCAATGATCAGCAAGCACCCATGACTTTGCGGGTGAACCAGCGTCATTACACAGTGGAAGCCTATTTAGAATTATTAACCGCTGCCGACATCGAAGCCAAAGCTTGTAACTTTAGCCGTTGGGGCGTACAACTTGCAGCACCTTGCCAAGTGGAAAACCTACCGGGCTTTGCCGATGGTTGGGTGAGTGTGCAAGATGAAGCACCACAGTTAGCGCCTACTCTATTGGACCTACAAGACGGTCAACGTGTTTTAGATGCTTGTGCGGCTCCAGGTGGCAAAACCGGCCATTTGTTAGAAGTCGCTGATGTTGAAGTGACTGCCATTGAGCTAGAAGAGCGCCGTATTGGCCGCTTGCACGAAAATTTAGAGCGTCTACAGCTACAAGCGCAGGTGATTTGTGCCGATGCTAGTCAGCCTGATGACTGGTGGGATGGCCAAACCTTCGATCGTATTTTGTTGGATGCACCCTGCTCCGCAACGGGTGTGATTCGCCGTAATCCAGACATTAAGTTACTACGTAGCAACGAAGACATTACTCGCTTGGCGCAGTTACAGCTCACTCTTTTACAGCAGTTGTGGCCAACCTTAGCCGCAGGCGGCACCTTAGTGTACGCAACCTGCTCTGTGCTGAAACAAGAAAACGAACGCATTGTAAAACGCTTCATACAAGCGCAAGATGATGCTCAGCACCAAACCATTGATGCAGCTTGGGGACAAGATGCTGAATTTGGCCGCCAACTGTTCCCTATTCCGGGAAGTCATGACGGCTTTTACTATGCGGTACTTAAAAAGACCACCGATTAACTACAAACTTGACGCGGCTTACGCGTATAACCATGACACTTATATGGTTTCTGGTATTATACAAGCTCATAAGCTCACATCACTGAAGCAACCGTTATGAAAATTATCATTCTCGGTGCCGGCCAAGTCGGTAAAACCCTGGCGGAAAATTTGGCTATTGATGCCAATGATATCACCATGGTGGACCAGAATACTGCCGCCCTTAAGGACTTGCAGGATCGTCTTGATATCCGCACTGTAGCTGGCCCCGCCTCATTGCCGGGAATTTTAGAAGCTGCCGGTGTAGAAGATGCCGACATGCTAGTTGCCGTAACCAACAGTGATGAAGTTAACATGGTGGCCTGTCAAATTGCCAAGCATGTATATCTGACTCCAACGACCATCAGTCGTATTCGTTCCCATCAGTATTTGCGCCACCGTGGCGCGCTGTTCAAGACTGATGGCGGCGCTTTCCCTATTGATGTAATTATTAGCCCCGAGAAGCTAGTAACCAAGCACGTTCAGCGTTTGATAGAAAACCCCAGTGCTCTACAGGTTCTCGACTTTGCCGGTGGCAGTGTACAACTGGTAGCGGTGAAAGCACGCTTAGGCGGCCCCTTGGTAGGCCAACCGATTGCCAACCTGCGTCAGCATATGCCCAACGTGGATGCTCGCGTAGCGGCTATCTTCCGTAAAGACCGGGCCATCGTACCAGAAGGCGATACGGAAATTCACGTTGACGACGAAGTCTTCTTTATTGCTGCCAAACAAGATATCCGCGCAGTAATGAGCGAGCTACGTCGTCTGGAAAAACCCTACAAAAAAATCATGATTGCCGGTGGTGGTAACATCGGTGCGCGTCTAGCCAGCAATCTAGCTAAGGACTTCCGCGTTAAGATCATTGAACGTGGTCTGGCCCGTTGTGAAGAACTCGCAGATACTCTAGACGATGTTATCGTGCTACACGGTAGTGCCTCTGATCAAGATTTGTTGATAGAAGAAAACATCGAAGCAACAGACGTTTTCTGCGCTCTTACCAACGATGACGAAGCCAACATCATGGCGTCTATGTTGGCCAAGCGCTTGGGTGTGCGTAACGTAATGACCCTCATCAGTAACCCGGCCTACGTGGATCTGATTGAAGATGGCACTATCGACATCGCTATCTCGCCTCAGCAAACTACCGTCAGTAGCCTACTTACTCACGTACGTCGTGGTGATATTGTTAACGTGCACTCTCTGCGCCGTGGTGCAGCCGAAGCCATTGAAGTAATCGCTCACGGTGATCTCAAGACTTCACAGGTTGTGGGCCGCCGTTTAGAGCAAATTGCTCTACCAGAAGGCACCAGTTTTGGCGCTATCGTTCGTGATAACAAGGTTATTATGGCGCACCATGACACGCTCATCGAGAACGATGACCATGTCATATTGTTCTTAACAGATCGACGCAAAATCAACGACGTTGAACGCTTGTTCGCCGTCGCTTTGACCTTTTTCTAAGGCGTAACATGCATTTTCGAATCGCTCAGAAAATCATTGGCATACTACTCATGGTCTTTAGTTTGGCCATGCTACCACCACTATTGGTGTCGTTTATCTACCAAGATGGCACCCATATGGCCTTTATTCAGGCCTTTGCCATCACTTTGGGTGCCGGCCTTGTTACCTGGTATCCCGTCGCCAAGTATCAAAAGGTACTGCGTACCCGCGATGGTTTTGTCGTAGTAGTTTTGTTCTGGACCATACTGGGCATATTCGGTGCTTTACCCTTATACCTGGTTAAACCTTGGCAAGTTAACTGGCAGTTTGTCGATGCCTTATTTGAATCCTTGTCAGGCCTCACCACTACGGGTGCTACGGTCATTATCAAGATCGACTATCTACCGGAATCGATCTTGTTTTATCGCCAATTCCTACAATGGTTTGGTGGTATGGGTATCATCGTCTTAGCTGTCGCTATTCTACCTATGCTGGGCATCGGTGGCATGCAGCTGTATCGTGCGGAAACACCGGGCCCAGTGAAAGATTCCAAACTGACACCGCGCATTACCGAAACCGCCAAACACCTTTGGTACATCTATCTAGCCCTTACCGTCAGCTGTGCTCTAGCCTACTGGGCTGCCGGCATGAGCGCTTTTGACGCCATAGGCCATAGCTTTTCTACGGTGGCCATTGGTGGTTTTTCTACCCACGATGCCAGCATCGGATACTTTAATAGCCCCGTAATTGAAGGCATCGCCATTGTCTTTATGTTGTTGGCTGCCATCAACTTTGGCCTGCACTTCCAGACCGTACGCTTGATGCGCAACAAGCACCATAGCTTCAACCTTATGCACTACTGGCGTGATGAGGAGTTTAAGTTCTTCCTTGGCATCATCGGTAGCATCTCCGTTGTTACGGTACTTACCTTAGCCGTAGCAACCAACCTTGGTTGGGTAGATAGCTTCCGTCACGGCCTGTTTGAAGTGGTTTCTATCGCCACCACCACAGGTTTTGCCACTGCCGATTTTACCAACTGGCCAGCTATGCTGCCTTTCCTACTGTTCAGTGCTGCCTTCATTGGTGGTTGTGCCGGTTCCACCGGTGGTGGTATGAAGGTGGTACGAGTCTTGATAGTACTAAAACAGGGCTTACGTGAGGTACAGCGCCTTATCCACCCTAACGCAGTAATACGCGTTAAGTTGGGTGGCACAGCCATTCCTGACCGTGTGGCAGACGCTGTATGGGGCTTCTTCTCTGTGTATGCCTTGGTATTTATCATCATGATGATTGTGCTATTGGCTACAGGCCTTGATCAAGTTACTGCTTGGTCTGCCGTTGGCGCTACTCTAAACAACCTTGGCCCAGGCCTTGGTGATGTAGCCGCTCATTATGGTGATATCAATACCACGGCAAAATGGATTCTGTGCTTCTCCATGCTCCTAGGCCGCCTTGAAGTCTTCACCTTGCTAGTTATCTTTATGCCTATGTTTTGGCGGGATTAATTTCAGCTATACACGCAGTATGCGCATATTGTTAACAGACTTATCCACAGGCAACGCTTATGTCAGAGAAATGGAACCAACGTTACGCCAAGGCCGTGGGCATGCCCAATGCCAACCCAATATTGGCTCTTTATAAGTATTTAATACCCATAAAGGGCCAAGCTTTGGACCTTGCTTGCGGGCTCGGCCAAAACGCTTTTTATTTGGAAAAACAAGGACTTAATGTAAGTGGGTGGGATATATCCCAAGTTGCAATTGATGCACTTAATGCTCACGCAAAAGCCTACGAGCTTACGGTTACAGGCCACTGCTTAGATGCCACGCAAAGCTGGCCAGAGCAAAAGTTCGATATGATTTATGTGAGTGCGTTCTTAGAGCGTGAACTTTGTCCACAGATCATGGCAAGCCTAAAACCCGGTGGTATTTTGTTCTACCAAACCTTCAATCAGGTGCCTTTAGAAGGTAAACCAAGCAATCCTAAGTTCTTACTAGCTGAAGGTGAACTACTAGATCTATTTGCCGGCTTAACACCACTGGTTTACATCGACGAGCAAGAACACTTCGATCCTCAGCAACAACCTAGCCTTGCCGGCAAAGCCCTGCTAATTGCTAAGAAACCCATTAAGTAACACCTAGCGCACGAGAATTATACCCAGTGCCTAATCACCGCCCTAGCAAGACATTTATGCAGCTAGCCTTACTTCCTTGGCGGCGTCATAATCGGCCAACCGCATAAACGTCTTGCTAGGGCTAGTCACCTAAGTCTGGCACTTTGGGGTCTGACCCCAAAGTGCCAGACTATCTTTACAAAACTCTGAGGTTAGGAAGCTAGCCCTGTTCTAGGGTTTGCTTGAAGCGGCGGTATTCCCATTGATACTGTGCGGGGTGCTGGCGTATCAGGTCGGCTATAGCGTCGTTCATGGCCTGTACCGTGTCTTCTAGAGAGTCCTTGGTGCACTGCTTTGTGATATCCAACAACTCTACGTTAAAGCCCTTATTGGGGCCTAGGCGTTGCGCCCAGCCTAGTAGAATCTGGATGTCTGCGCCCTTTGCTAACTGACCGGCCAAGGTCATGGTATAAGCTGGTTGATCAAAGAACTTCACTTCTATAGCCGATTTAGCCGGTGGCTCTTGATCTGGCAGGATCAATATAGCTTGCTGTTTCTTCAATGCCCGTTTTAAATTTAATACGCCCTTAGCAGAAGCTGGCGCAAGTGCCATACCAGACGTGGTGCGACCAGCGGCAATAAGCTTATCTAAAGCTTCCAGTTTAGCTGGTTTGTACAGTGCCGTAAGAGGCACTTGATTGGCTAACCAGGTAGCAAATAGTTCCCAGTTGCCAAAGTGAGGAGTTAGTACTATGCGTGGCTTAGCTTCAGTTAATAGCTGCTGACCGGTAATGTTCTGGATTCGCGCTAAGTTGGCGCCAGGCTTACGACACCAGTTATGGCCCATCTCCATCATCGCCATAGCCGTATGGGCCAAGCTCTGCTTTGTCACTAGCTTTTGTTGCGTAGGCGTTAAGTGAGGTAAACAACGTTGAATATTTAGCTGCGTTTGCTGCTTAGTTTTGTTGGGTAACCAATACAAACAACGCCCCACTAACGCGCCCACCCATTGTGCTAAACCCATAGGTAACATGCCAAATAGACGGATAATATTGGTGGCCAAGAAGGATTTCATAGAGCGTTGTTGTTGTTAATCAAATAAGCATTAAGGAGCTCTATAATACCACCGATAGATCAATCACACCTTAAGCAATGGTGGATTCAGCCAATAGCCTGCTATTTAACGGTATTTGAGTCTATTTTGCTCATTTTCGTCTAGCTAGCATGGCCTTCTTCATGCGCCAAAACCCTTACTAGTGTATAATATCGCGTTTCTTTTAAGCCTGTTTTAGGCTTACTCTATTAACAGTCACTAGTGGATCTGACATCGTGAACACGACTACTGATAGCAGCACATTCCAGGGCCTTATTTTTGCCCTGCAACAATTTTGGTCTGGCAAGGGATGCAACATCATGCAGCCTTTGGATATGGAAGTTGGCGCAGGTACTTTTCACCCTGCTACCTTCCTTAAGGCAATTGGCCCTGAAACTTGGCGCTCAGCTTATGTACAACCTAGCCGCCGCCCTACTGATGGCCGTTATGGTGAAAACCCAAACCGTCTACAGCACTACTTTCAGTTTCAGGTAGTTATCAAGCCATCACCAGATAACTTCCAAGAAATGTATCTTGAGTGCTTAAAGCACCTTGGTATTGATACCGAAGTACACGATGTACGCTTTGTAGAAGACAACTGGGAATCCCCTACTTTGGGTGCCTGGGGTCTAGGTTGGGAAGTGTGGTTGAACGGTATGGAAGTATCTCAGTTCACCTATTTTCAGCAGGCTGGCGGCATAGAATGCTACCCAGTAATGGGCGAGATCACCATTGGTCTTGAACGTATTGCCATGTACCTGCAAAACGTTAACAGCGTATACGACCTAGTTTGGAGCCGTACTGAAGACGGTGAAGAAGTAAGCTACGGCGATATCTATCATCAGCAAGAAGTTGAAATGTCCACTTTCAACTTTGATCATGCCCATGTACCTACGTTACTTTCTAATTTTGATTTGTACGAAAGTGAATGTGAAAAGCTAGTTGAAGCGCATCTGCCTCTACCTGCCTATGAGCTAGTACTAAAGGCTTCTCATACATTTAACTTGTTGGATGCCCGTCACGCGATATCTGTGACCGAACGTCAACGTTATATATTGCGCGTACGCACCATGGCTCGTCAGGTTGCCCATGAATATTACGCTGCTCGTAAGGCCTTAGGCTTCCCATTGGCTAGCCCAGAATTACGTGCCGAACTGCTAAAAGACGAGGAGCAAGCATAATGTCTCACGCTGATTTTTTGTTTGAACTAGGTACCGAAGAACTACCACCTAAGTCTTTGCAAACTTTGCAGAACGCTCTACGCGATAGCATTGTTAAGCAGTTAGCAGCCCTAAACCTAACACACGGCCCAGTAACGGCATATGCCACACCACGCCGTTTGGCTGTAATTATTGACCAGCTACAGCTACAACAAGCTGACCGTCAGGAAAGCCGTCGCGGCCCATCTTTGTCTGCTCCTGAAAAAGCAGCCCAAGGTTTTGCTCGCTCTTGTGGAGTTGAATTGGCCGACCTAGACGTTATCGATACTGATAAGGGTCAGTATTACAACTTTGAAAAGAACGTTTCTGGTGCCCCTACCAGCAGCCTATTGGCCGCTGTTATCGAACAGGCACTAACTGACCTACCCATCGCTAAGCGCATGCGCTGGGGTGCTTCTCGTGCTGAATTTGTACGCCCAGTACATTGGTTTATCCTTATGCTCAACAACGAGCTGGTTGATGCCAACGTGTTTGGTCTAAGCAATGGCAGTGAAACTCGCGGCCACCGCTTCCATTGCCAACAAGCAATCACTATCGACAGCCCTGCCAGCTACGCCAAGCAGCTACGTGAAGAAGGTCAGGTTATTGTTGATATCGAAGAACGTAAGCAAATCATTCGCGACCAGGTAGCTGTTGAAGCTGAAAAAGTTGGTGCAAATGCCGTAGTAAGCGATAGCCTATTGAATGAAGTTTCTGCCCTAGTTGAATGGCCGGTTAGCCTTTGTGGTAAGTTTGACGAAGCCTTCTTGGCCGTGCCGGCTCAGGCATTGATCTCTTCCATGGCTGAACACCAAAAGTACTTCCACCTTGTAGACGACCAAGGCGATATTCAGCCTTACTTCATTACCGTCAGCAACATCGTTAGCAAAGACCCTCAAGCAGTGATTTCTGGCAACGAGCGTGTTATCCGTCCTCGCCTAGCCGATGCTTCCTTCTTCTTTGAAACTGACAAGAAGAGCACTTTAGAGAGCCGTAACCCAGCTCTAGAAAAGGTAGTTTTCCAAGCTGACCTTGGCACCCTTGCTGACAAGACTCGTCGTATTGCCTCCCTGGCTGGTACTATTGCCACGCAAATTGGCGCCGACGCAGGCAAAGCAACTCGTGCTGGCTTGCTAGCCAAGTCCGACTTGAACACAGAAATGGTACTTGAGTTTGGTGACCTGCAAGGTTTGATGGGCCACGTATACGCCCTCAACGATGGTGAAGATGCTATTACTGCAGCCGCCATTGAGCAGCATTACTGGCCTAAGTTTGCCGGTGACAAACTACCAGAATCAGCTGAAGCTAGCGCCCTAGCTCTAGCAGATCGTCTAGACACCCTAGTGGGCTTGTTTGGCATCAACCAACCGCCTACGGGCAGTAAAGACCCTTACGCTCTACGTCGTGCCACAGTGGGCATGCTACGTATCATGATCGAGCAGGAACTAGACCTTGACCTAGCCAGCCTAATCGAAGAAGCCTACTCTCTACACGCTTCCTTGAAGCAGGATAAAGATCAGGTTCGTGACCAGTTGCATGGCTTTATCATCGAACGCCTACGTGCTTACTACGATGACCAAAACATCAAGACTGAAGTTTATTTAGCTGTTAATGCTAACAAGCCAGCTTCACCTTTGGACTTTGATCGTCGTGTTAAAGCTGTAAACCATTTCTTGACTCTAGACTCTGCTAGCAGCCTGGCCGAGGCCAACAAGCGCGTTGCTAACATCCTAACCAAGAATGGCAAAGGCAGTGGTCAGGTGGATAAAGCATTGCTTACAGAGGCACATGAACAAGCTCTTGCGCAGGCAGTGGCTCAAGTATCTTCTGCTAACCAAGACAGCATTGCCAAGGGTGATTACCAATCTACCCTATCAGCTCTAGCTAATCTTGCTGCTCCTTTGCAAGCTTTCTTTGCCAGCACCATGGTAATGGCTGACGACGAAGCGGTTAAGAACAACCGTTTAGCCTTGCTATCTAGCATTCAAACTGAGTTGGCACGTGTTGCCAATATTGCTTTGCTGGCCCAGTAGAGCTTGAACATTCAATGTTTCACGTGAAACATTGAGCCATACGAGAGCCGCATACTAGTAATTTGGTAATGCGGCTTTTTTGTGGGTGATTGTTTTTGGCTGGTGTGGGCATGTAAGCCAGATAAGTATCGATGCCTGAAAGGACAGGCACCTTTCCCTTCGGGAATGAAGACAGGAGCCAGTCCCCGACTATCTCAGTGTTTCACGTGAAACATGTTTACCTTGGCTGGGCCCGAGTTGAGTGTGAGATGCGTATCGGTGGGCCTGAAAGGACATGTACCGTTCCCTTCGGAAAATAAAGACAGGAGCCAGCCCCCCGATGGTATAAGGGTAAATCACAGGATCGGGTAGGAGGCGAGATTGCGCTCACCGCCCTCCCACACCACCGGGCATACGGTTCCGTACCACGGCGGTTTATGTTAAATACCTGAGTCGCAGATTGTAATCTACTAGTGACACTAATCCTATCGGATCAAAGCGCATCCAGCACTGTGGGAATACCTAACTGACGGCAACCAACTTACTATGGCGTCTGCTGACTTCTGTTTCCCCACCCCAACACCTTGCGATGCCAGTAGCCAGTGGCAGGGCAACAGATCTCCCAAGGTAATGCGCGTGACCTTCCCACTTATACCTGCCGCATCTACGACCACAGCTTCCGTACAAGTAAGGCCTGCCCCATGAACGTAGAGAATGCTTTGGGTATCGGGCTTGGAAGATAATGGCCTTCTTACCCGCTGTGGGCGCCTAATATGCGATTCCTATTCGTCAGGCCAGTGTTTTGCTTTCAGCTTGACCGCCATGGATATGGCGGAAATGCCGGTTTTGCAGGAGCAAAAACCGGATCTTCAGATTCCACCTCGCGATGGACACCCTTGCCGATCAGCTAATCATTCCTCTTGTCGGGCTGATAGTGGACTTTCGCCATCAAGTCATCCAGCCACCACCACATGTACAGGAACAGCACCAACACAAAAAAGCCACCCTTAGGTGGCTCTTGTTAACTCAGAGATTAGGTCTAGGTTATACGTCCAAATTAGAAACTCGAAGGGCGTTTTCTTCGATGAAGTTACGACGAGGCTCAACCTCATCACCCATCAAGGTAGTAAACATCTGATCCGCAGCAATGGCATCATCGATGGTTACACGCAGCATACGACGGCATTCGGGATCCATGGTGGTTTCCCAAAGCTGTTCTGGGTTCATTTCACCAAGACCCTTATAGCGCTGAATACCTAGACCACGACGCGCTTCCTTCATCAACCAAGCCAAGCCTTCAGCAAAGCTCTGTGTTGGCAACTGACGCTCGCCACGCTGGAAGTAACCAGTAGATTCAATCAGACCTGTCAAAGCATCATTCAAGGCTACGATGGCACGGTATTCTGCAGAGTGGAAGAAGTCGTAGCTGATCAAATGATCATCATCAATACCATGGGTAGTGATAGTTATTACAGGCAAGAAGCCACCACGTTCTGGATTGTCCTTAACCATGCCGTCATATAAGGCACCACTAGCTTCTTTTTCAGATAAATTTTCGATTAAGGTATCTAGCCACTCGGCTAACTTATCTTGATCCTGCAATGCCTCAGCCGCCAAAGTTGGCGAGTAGATCATTTCTTCCAAGATCACGCTTGGCACAACTCGCTCCAAACGCTTAATGGTAGCCATGACTTGGTTGTACTGAGAAGCCAAGGCTTCTAATGCCGAACCAGATATCGCCGGCGTACCTTCACTAGTGTGCAAGGAAGACCCGTCCATAGCGCCTTGTAACAAGAACTGGTCTAGGCCTGGATCATCTTTAATGTACTGTTCTTGCTTACCCTTCTTAACCTTATACAAAGGTGGCTGGGCAATAAACACGTGACCGTTTTCAATCACAGATGGCAAATGACGGAAGAAGAAAGTCAGCAACAAGGTGCGGATGTGAGCACCATCGACGTCGGCATCGGTCATGATGATAACGCTATGGTAACGCAGCTTTTCGATATTGAACTCGTCACGGCCAATGCCGCAACCTAGTGCAGTGATCAGAGTACCTACTTCAGCAGAAGACAGCATCTTGTCAAAGCGGGCTTTTTCTACGTTAAGGATCTTACCTTTCAATGGCAGGATAGCTTGCGTCTTGCGGTTACGGCCCTGCTTAGCAGAACCGCCCGCGGAGTCACCCTCCACCAGGTATACTTCAGAAAGTGCAGGATCTTTTTCCTGACAATCTGCCAACTTACCAGGTAGGCCTGCAATATCTAGAGCACCTTTCCGACGGGTCATTTCTCGAGCCTTACGAGCCGCTTCGCGAGCACGAGCCGCATCCAGCATTTTACCAACGATAGACTTGGCATCCTGTGGGTTTTCTTGCAAGAACTCAGTAAGAAACTTACCCATCTCCTGCTCTACTGCCAACTTTACTTCAGAAGAAACCAGCTTGTCTTTGGTCTGGGAAGAGAACTTAGGATCAGGCACTTTAACAGAAATAACTGCGGTTAGGCCTTCACGAGCGTCATCGCCAGAAGTTGAAACCTTGGCCTTTTTATGGGCCGACTCAGCATCAATATAGTTGTTTAGCGTACGTGTTAAGGCAGCACGAAAACCAGATAAGTGAGTACCACCATCGCGCTGAGGAATATTGTTAGTAAAGCAGTGAATACTTTCTTGGAAGGAGTCATTCCATTGTAAAGCCACCTCAACACCCACACCATCAGCATGCAGAGTATTAAAGTGCATGCACTTATTCAGCGGTTGCTTATTGGTGTTTAGATATTCAACAAAGGCTGACACACCACCTTCGTAGCTAAACAAGTCTTCACGACCGTTACGCTCATCTCTTAGCAAGATGGCCACGCCAGAGTTTAGGAAAGACAACTCGCGCAAACGCTTGGCCAAAATATCGTATTGAAACAGGATATTACTAAACGTACCTTCGGATGCCGTAAAGGTGATATCGGTACCCGTACCATCAGTGGTACCAACAACCCCCAATGGCGCTTGTGGTACACCATGGTGATAGATCTGCTCATGTACTTTGCCATCGCGACGGATAGTCATCTTTAATTCTTTGGAAAGTGCGTTTACCACACTCACACCAACGCCGTGCAAACCACCGGAAACTTTGTAAGTATTGTCATCAAACTTACCACCAGCGTGCAATACGGTCATGATTACTTCAGCTGCAGACACACCCTCTTCTGGGTGAATGTCGGTAGGAATACCACGACCATCATCAGTAACTGTAACGGAATCATCAGAATGGATAATGACTTGGATTTGACTACAGTGGCCAGCAAGGGCTTCGTCAATACCGTTATCCACAATCTCAAATACCATATGGTGCAAGCCAGTACCGTCGTCCGTATCACCAATGTACATACCGGGGCGTTTGCGTACCGCATCCAACCCTTTCAGGACTTTTATACTGGACGAGTCATAAGTATTTTCTTCGCTCATCAATATCGCTCCAACTACCAAGTGAAGAAACCCTTCTATGGGCTTCTATAATAAATTTTTACCGCATAACCCCAAACTGTTAACTAGTCAGGGTTTTGCGCAGTGACTTTACCCTGCTGCAATGTGAATTGCGTTAGGGGTGTATTCGCTGGCCAAACATCAGCCAGTTCATCGCTATTTACTGTGGTCACAAACACTTGTGACTGCATCGCTACCAGTTGTTCACACACCTGGCCTAAATGCTGTTGATCTAGCTCAGCTGCCAAATCGTCTACCAAGAACAAACAGCGGCGTTGTCCTGCCAAACCCAATAACTCGCCTTGAGCCAAACGCAAAGCAATAGTGACCAGCTTTTGCTGACCTCTTGATAAACGCTCTGCCGCATTCGCCCCCTGTACTGTAAAACGTAAATCAGCACGTTGCGGGCCACGCTGGGTATAACCTAGCTGCTTGTCTCTTTCTAGGGTTTCTTCTAACACACTAGCCAAAGACTTATCTTTGTTCCAACCTCGGTAATAACCAAGGCTTAAATCTGGGATATCTACCATCTTCTTAAGACTAGCAAAGAAGAGTGGCTCTAGGGCCTCCAAATAAGCCGTTCTAAGCCCATCTAGTTGTTCTGCCATTTGCACCAAGCCCGGGTCAAAACTAGCCCTTACAGAAGCTTCCATTGTACCACATTTAAGGCTGCTGTTCCTTTGTTTTAATAGCCTCTGGGCCTGTTTCCACAAGCCATAAAAGCGCTCATCATGATGAAAAACGCCCCAGTCTAAAAACTGCCTTCTAACGCCTGGGCTAGATTCCAATAAACCACTATTAGAAGGCGCAATTACCTGTACCGGCAAGAGCATAGCCAGCTCAGAAGTAGAACGCAGAGTCTCACCATTGAGACGGATTTGATGCTCACCATCAAGACGACGAGACATACCTAAAGGCACACTACCGCCGTTGGGAGTTTCAATACGAGCAAACAACTGACAAGCAGACTCACCGGCAGCAACTACAGAAGCTAAGCGATGACTACGAAAGGACCGTGCTAAAGCCAACATATGGATAGCTTCAAGCAGACTGGTTTTGCCACTGGCATTGGCCCCAGCAATAATATTGATACCAGCACCGGGCTCGATATCAACTTGCTGAAGGTTGCGCAGATCCTGCACAGTTAAGTGCTTAATCGACACAAGCACACCCTGTGTATAAGTTTGGGGATATGTTGGGCAAAAAGGGCTTAATTAGTGAATAATCAAGCCCTTCTATGGATAGCATTATGCTGGTCAATTACAAGCGCATTGGCATGATAACGTACTGAGCATCACCTTCATCACCGTCGGATAAAAGGGCACTTGAGTTCGCGTCGCTAAGGGTCATTTTAACTTCTTCGCTACCTAAAACACTCAATACATCAAGTACATAGCCAACGTTAAAGCCAATTTCAATTTGCGCACCCTGATAGTCAACCATCAGGTTTTCTTCCGCTTCTTCCTGCTCTGGGTTGTTAGCAACAACCTGCAGGTTGGTATCACTCAAAGTCACCCGTACACCACGGTACTTTTCGTTAGAAAGAATGGCTGCACGACTCAAAACACCACGCATTGCAACACGATCAATTAGCACAACTTTGTCGCCATTTTTCGGTAAAACGCGGTCATAATCCGGAAATTTGCCGTCAACCAACTTAGAAGTAAAGATAAAATCTTGGGTAAATGCACGCACATGGCTAGCGCCAATAACCAGCTTCACTGTGGCTTCTTCATCGGTCATCAAACGCGCTAATTCCAACACACCTTTACGTGGCACAATCAACTGTTGACCGGCTTGCTCAGGCAAAGCAATAGGTGTCACACTAGTCGCTAGACGGTGGCCGTCAGTGGCAACAGTACGCAATTGACTAGCTTTAATTTCAAACAACATACCGTTCAAGTAGTAACGCACATCTTGCTGTGCCATGGCAAAACCAGTCTTATCAATCAAGCTACGCAAGCTAGTTTGTGGCAACTCAAATTCAAAAGATTCTGGACTATCTTCCACGTTAGGGAAGTCATTGGCTGGCAATGTGGATAACTTGAACTTACTACGTGCAGAACGCACAAAAACATGGTCGTCTTGCTGGCTAATTTCGATTATGGCGTGATCAGGCAAAGACTTACAAATATCCAGTAACTTACGCGCCGGTACAGTGATACTGCCAGCCACAGAGGCTTCGCTCAGCAACGCGCGACCAACCAGCTCTACCTCTAAGTCAGTACCCGTAAGGCTCAGCTGATTGTCTTCTACTACCAACAAAATATTGGCCAAGATAGGCAATGTTTGACGGCGTTCAACAACACCCGCCACCAATACTAGTGGTTTCAATAAGGCTTCGCGGCTGATAGTAAATTTCATACAACTTTCCTGTTAAGGTTAAACCGATTTTTATACCGTAAGTGTACGGTATAAATTAGCATAATCATCATGTATTTCGCGATCCATATCGCGTAATTCTTTTACTTTTCTACAGGCATGCAAGACGGTCGTATGATCTCGACCACCAAAGGCATCGCCTATTTCTGGATAACTGTGGTTGGTGAGCTCTTTAGACAGAGCCATAGCCAACTGTCGCGGCCTTGCTACAGAGCGGGTGCGGCGCTTGGATAAAATATCTGCCACACGAATCTTATAGTAACCAGCTACGGTTTTTTGAATATTGTCGATACTGACCTGCTTGTCTTGCAAGGCCAATAGATCCTTCAGCGACTCTTGCACAAAAGCTTCACTAATGGCTTCACCAGTAAAGTGAGCATTAGCAATAACACGCTTCAGAGCGCCTTCTAGCTCGCGCACGTTAGAACGAATACGCTTGGCTAGAAAGAAAGCTGCATTTTCAGGCAAATATACGCCAGCTTCCTGCGCCTTCTTTAATAGTATAGCCACACGTGTTTCTAATTCTGGCGGCTCTACTGCTACTGGCAAGCCCCAACCAAAGCGTGATTTCAAGCGTTCTTCTAGGCCTTCAATTTCCTTAGGATAGCGATCACAGGTCAATATCATCTGCTGACCGCTTTCTAACAAGGCGTTAAAGGTATGGAAAAATTCTTCTTGCGAGCGCTCCTTGCCTGCAAAGAACTGTATATCGTCAATTAGCAAAGCATCAACAGAACGATAAAAGCGCTTAAAATCGTTGATAGCATTGAGCTGCAAAGCCTTTACCATGTCTGCCACAAAACGCTCAGAATGTAGATAAACTACCTTGGCATGAGGGTTGCGCTCCAATAAGGCCGCACCGACAGCATGCATCAAGTGGGTTTTACCCAAGCCAACGCCACCATATAAAAACAACGGGTTGTAGGAGCTACCCGGATTTTCTGCCACCTGCTTAGCTGCAGCCAAGGCAAGCTGATTCGACTTACCCTGTACAAAGCTATTAAAGGTAAAACCTCTATTAAGATAGCTTTGATGGCGTAAACCACCATCTACCTGCACTTGCCTCTCCACTCTATCAGGAACAATAATAGATTCTGGTTCAGCTACAAGGATTTCACCGGAGATAGGGCTGGGCGCTTCCAGTACAGTTGCAGACACACCGAACTCGGCAACACTGCTTGCTTGCGCAGATGTCTGAAAGGCTGTAGTGGTACTTATTGAACCCTTAGGGGCTAGAAAACTAGGTTTAGCTTTTTGCGTTTGGTTAATACCCAAACTCACCCGCATGGTTGAACCAAATTGTTCCCGTGCCAATTCCTGCACACGCGACAAATACTTATCCTCAACCCAATTTTTGAAAAACTTATTTGGCGCCCACAGCTGCAAGTGCAGCTCTTGCTCGTCCACTTGCAACGGCTTAACCCAAGTATTAAAGGGTTGGCTCGGCATCTCAGACTGCAAGCTAGCAAGTATTTGGGGCCAATAGGATGAAGACATAGTCATTAAATACCAAAACAAGGGCGGAATTAACCGCAAAACAGCCATGAATTCTAACATTATCCACAGGCACTTATCCACAGCTATAATAGACTTAAAGATGATTCAAATAGCTATTTTAATAACCTATATAGATAGCACTGACTGCTCACTATTAGATAGATCTAACAAAACATGAGTAATAAATACTATAATAAGCACCTAATTAACGGCCAAAACAAAAAGAAATTCAAACACAGGCTTGCAACGGGTCTTTTATTTCCATATAATTGCGCGCCTAGTTTTAACCGCCATAATTTCTGGCCAGCAACTTAATATTTAGCGAGACCGATCATGAAAAGAACGTTTCAACCCAGCGTACTGAAGCGCAAGCGCACTCACGGTTTCCGTGCCCGTATGGCTACTGCCGGCGGCCGTGCGGTAATTAACGCTCGTCGTGCCAAAGGCCGTAAGCGTCTGAGCGCTTAAGCTCATTGTTTTACGCTAGTTGTTTAACTAAGAGCTACTAGCTATGACCGAATTCGACTTTTCCCGGCAACGACGCCTGTTGACTGCCGGGGATTATCGATGGGTTTTTGATAAGGCTGCCTTCAAAGTCTCTGATCAACATCTGTTGATTCTTGCCCGCCCTGCACAATCTCCCCACTCTCGTTTGGGATTAGTGATTGCCAAAAAACACGTCAAACACGCCGTTGATCGCAATCGCATTAAGCGTATTTTGCGGGAATCATTTCGTACTCTGGAACAACCTTTAGATCCACCGATGGATATAGTTGTGCTCGCGCGCAAAGGCCTTGGTGAATTAGAAAAACCTGCATTGCATAAGCTTTTTGGTAAACAATGGCGTCGTTTAGCGAAAAAAATGACGCAAAGCAGCTAGCGACGGTTGCCACCAGTTTTTCAGCCCCTATAATCACGGTTGAATTAAAAAGCAGCTCAATTAGCCCAATTACTACATGTAGACGAAATTCCCTATGGACTTCCAACGTATACTTCTTATCGGCGCACTGGCCGTCATCTCTTACATTATGATGATTCAGTGGAATCAAGATTATGGCCCAGGCACAATCGAACCCACTCAAGTGACCAGTGTATCGGCTTATCAGGACCAACCTGTAAGCACCGACTTTGCCATTGAAACTGGCAACCAAGTTATCACCCCAACTAACACTGCCAACGCAGGCGAAACACGAGCTACTCTGGTAGAGATCAGCACAGACGCTTTGCAAGTAACTATTGATACCCGTGGTGGTGACGTTATTCAGGCATCCTTGGCCCAATACTTGGCTGAAATGGATCACCCTGATGTCAAGTTCACTCTGCTGGAGCAAAATCAAAACCGTACCTACGTTGCGCAAAGCGGCCTAGTAGGTAGCCACGGTACTGATGCTACTAGCCGTCCAGTATATAGCGTAAGCCAAGATAGCTTTACTTTGGCCGATGGCCAAGACAGCATGGACGTTGTACTTTCCTTCACGGATCAATATGGCGCCCAAATCGACAAGGTGTATACCTTTACTCGTGGTAGCCACCTAATCAACTTGACCTACCGCGTTAACAACCAGTCTAACCAGCCTTGGTCAGCCAACCTATTTGGTCAGCTTAAGCGTGACAATTCAGCGGACCCAACAGCTAGCACTAGCATGGGTATGTCTGCCTATCTGGGCCCTGCGTTTTCTCTAAATGATGAGAAATACAAGCGCTATGACTTTGATGACATGGACGATGAAAATCTAAAAGCCACCGCTAGTGGCGGCTGGGTAGCCATGCTACAACACTACTTTGTCAGTGCTTGGGTACCCAATGCTGAGCAAGATCATACCTACAGCACACGTGTTAGCAATGGCAACTACATTGCCGGTTTTGTCAGCCCAGCCTTGCAATTGCAACCTGGTCAGCAAGGCACAACTAGCGCCGAACTTTACGTGGGCCCTAAGATCCAAGACGATTTGAAAGCTATTTCGCCTAACCTAGACCTAGTAGTTGACTACGGTTGGTTGTGGTGGATCGCCCAGCCATTATTCTGGTTGCTAAAAACCATGTTTTCCTTGGTAGGTAACTGGGGTTGGGCCATCGTATTGGTAACCCTATGTGTCAAGGCTTTCTTCTTCTATCCATCGGCAATTTCCTACCGCTCCATGGCCAAGATGCGTGCCCTAGCGCCTGAAATTGCCAAGCTTAAAGAACGTTTTGGTGACGACCGTCAAAAAATGTCCCAAGGCATGATGGAACTGTACAAGCGCGAGAAGGCCAACCCACTTAGCGGTTGTTTCCCCATCTTGATTCAGATGCCGGTATTTATCGGTCTGTATTGGATGTTGATGGAAAGTGTGGAGCTACGTCACGCACCCTTTATGCTGTGGATTACTGACTTGTCAGTCAATGACCCAACTTACGTACTGCCAATCCTTATGGGTGCCAGTATGTTTGTACAGCAGTTGCTAAACCCAACACCTCCAGACCCAATGCAAGCCAAGATCATGAAGATGTTACCGATTGTATTTACCTTCTTCTTCTTGTGGTTCCCTGCTGGTCTAGTATTGTACTGGGTAGTGAACAACATCCTCTCCATCACTCAACAATACATTATCACCAAGCGTATTGAACGTGATATGCAGGCTAAGCAACACTAGCCATGTTGGGGTCAAGCTCAGTCTGACTGCAAACAGCACTAAACAGGGTTAGGTGATATTCATCTAACCCTTTTTTGTTTTTGATATAGTACGAATTATGCAAATATCCAATACCACCATCTGTGCACAAACCACCCCTCCAGGTAGCGGTGGCGTTGGCATTATTCGTCTGTCTGGCCCCCAAGCCCTAAACATTGGTCAGCAACTAAGCCGTAACAAGGGCCAACCGCGCTATGCCCACTACGGACCTATTTTGGATCAACAAGGTGTGCAGATTGATGCCGGCCTAACGCTCTATTTCCCTGGCCCTGATTCCTTTACTGGCGAAGACGTATTTGAATTTCAAGGTCATGGTGGCCAAGTCATCATGGACATGCTGCTACGGGAACTGACACAACTGGGTGCAGAAATAGCGCGCCCCGGTGAATTTAGCGAACGCGCCTTTATCAATGACAAGCTAGACCTTGCCCAAGCCGAATCCATTGCCGACCTGATCAATGCCAGTTCCGAGCAAGCCGCTCGCAACGCTATACGTTCCATGCAGGGTGAGTTTAGCCAGCAGGTAGATAGCCTAGTTGAACAGCTTATTCATCTACGTTTATTTGTCGAAGCCGCCATTGATTTTCCGGAAGAAGAAATCGACTTCTTAGCCGATGGTAAGGTCAGTGGGCTAGTCGATTCCGCAAGCGCACAACTTCAAGCTGTACTAAAAGTGGCGCAACAAGGTAGTTTGCTACAAGAAGGTATGCAAATCGTTATCGCCGGTGCACCTAACGCAGGTAAGTCAAGCCTACTCAATGCCTTGGCCGGTCAAGATCGTGCCATCGTCACAGACATAGCTGGTACCACCCGCGATATTCTTAAAGAAACCATCCATATTGATGGTTTACCTCTGCATATCATTGATACGGCAGGCTTGCGTGAAAGCCCAGATCAAGTAGAACAAATTGGTATTGAACGCGCCCTCAAAGCCATTCAAGATGCTGACCAAATACTCTTGTTACAAGATGCCCGCGAGCAAACCAGCCCGCAGCAGCTTTGGCAATCATTGATACCTGATCAAGCCCTACCCAAGCACCTGAGTCTAGTGCGCAACAAGGTAGACCTGACAGCAGAAGCCGTAGGTCTGCAGGCAAGCTGCACAACCGATACTGATATCCCCGTTATCCACATCAGCGCCAAACAGGGTTTGGGTATGGATGCCTTGCAAGAATATCTAAAGGACTGTGTTGGCTACAACAGCACTCTAGAAGGCGGCTTTAGCGCCCGCCGTCGCCACCTAGACGCTTTACTGCGTGCCGCAGACCACTTACAGCAAGGGGCAGATCAACTCGCTTATAGCGCCGCTGGCGAGCTACTAGCCGAAGATCTACGCTTAGCTCAGGATTGCCTGAGTGAAATCACCGGCCAATTTACCAGTGATGACCTACTCGGTCACATTTTTAGTTCTTTTTGCATTGGCAAGTAGACCAAGTAAGGCAACTAAGGACAAATACAACAAGCAACTAGTCGACAAGTAGCCAAGCCATGCCCCACTTGCTAACATTGTCCCAGCCACTTACAAGCCACGAGCATTAAACAAACTATTATGCAAAGCGCCCAAAACCACATTGTTTGTATTGAAGACGAAGAAGATATTCAAGAAATTATTGCCTTCAACTTAGAGCGTGCTGGTTATAAGGTAAGCCTAGCAGGTGATGGTGCCCAGGGTTTGGCCCTAGTACAAGACTGTATGCCTGACCTAGTGCTACTGGATGTCATGTTACCCAGCATGAACGGTATGCAAGTATGTCAGCAACTAAAAGCCAACAGCGAAACAGCTGGTGTGCCCATTATTATGCTCTCAGCCCGTAGCGAAGAAGATGACATAGTAAAAGGTTTGACGCGTGGCGCGGATGACTACATCACCAAACCTTTTAGCCAAGCTGAGCTAATGGCAAGAATCAAAGTTGCCCTACGCCGCAAACCACAATCTAATGCCTTATGCATCAAAGACGTGTGCTTAGACCCAGATCTATTTACCTGCAAGATCAACAACCAGGTTATAAAGCTCACCACCACTGAATTTAAGCTGCTGCAAGCCATGATGCAGCAACCTGGGCGTGCTTTCTCACGCGAGCAATTAATTCAGTCCGCCCTAGGCGAACAAACAGATGTCGTTGATCGTAATGTAGACGTCCATATACGTGCTATTCGCAAAGCCTTAGGCGATGACCATAACATCATCGAAACGGTACGCGGTGTCGGCTACCGTTGCGGCGAAGGATAGAAGGAAAAGGACAAGCTATGCGCGGCTATTCCCCCATATTTATTAAACTCTATGCCGGCTTCGCCGTGGTTATTTTGTTTAGTATTAGCGTCTTGGGTTTAATGGTACAAAGACAAATTGAAGAAGCTAGCTTGCGCGATATTCGTACTAACCTAGAACACCAAGCTTACATATTGCAGCAAACCTTTGCCTTTCAGAATGAGTTGCCCCTGCTACAATTACAGCAACAAGTTGCCACCATTGGTGAGAGCATTGATGCCCGTATTACCTTAATCGATAACACTGGCTTGGTACTAGCAGACTCACAGTTTAATCCACAACAAATGGACAACCATAGTCAGCGTCCCGAAATACAACAAGCCCGCGATAAAGGCATTGGCCAAGCGCGACGTTTTAGCACCACCCTTAATACCACCATGCAGTATGTGGCAGTACCTAGCATCAGTGCCACCAACCACTTGGGATATATTCGCACCGCTCTATCAACCCAAAGCATTGCCGAAGAGATTAACTACCTACGTCGGGTAATTATCATCGCTACCAGTTTAACGGCTATTATTGCCTTGTTTGTGGGCTATTGGTTAGCCATGGGTTTTGCCCAGCCACTACGCCAAATGACTTTGATTGCCAACAACTTTGCCCAGGGACGCTATCAAATGCGTATTCCTAGCCATCGCCGTGACGAAATAGGTGATCTAGCACGCTCCCTAAACCAAATGGCGGATATCTCGGCCCAACGTTTTAACAACTTAGCTAGCGAGCGAAATCAGCTAGAAACCATCCTCAAAAGCATGAATGAAGGGGTGATAACCGTCGACAACCTAGGTGTCATACAGCACATCAACGTTGCAGCCTTGCGCATGTTACGCTCTAATGCCGATAAGTCCTTAGGTAAGTCATTAGAAGAAATCGAAAACAGTTTAGTACTGCACAAGGCTTGGCAAAAATGTTCTGATTCGCAAGTAGGTGTACAGCAACAAATACAACTGCGTGGCTATGCCTTTGCCCGACACTACAGATTGCACGTGTCCTTGCTCAAAGAATCCCGCGAGGGTGGTGCCATTTTAGTATTGCAAGACATTACTGAGATCCAACGTATCGATCGCATGCGCGCAGACTTTGTAGCCAACGCCTCCCACGAATTAAAAACCCCCATTACAGCCATTCGTGGTTTTGCTGAAACCTTGTTGGAAGACAGCAATGTGGACCCTAAACTATTGCGCCGTTTTATGCGTAAGATCCATAGCCAATCCATCCGTTTATCGGATCTAGTATCAGACTTACTAGCCCTGTCACGCCTTGAAAGCAACGACCAAGCTTACGATACTAAGGTTGACATAACTGTTATTACAAAGAAAGTGTGTACTAACTTACAATCTGTCGCTCAAAGGCAAAATATTAACCTTAAGCTACATGCAGATAAACAATCTATAGAGCTTTTTGGCGATGATAAAGCCTTAGCTCAGCTAGTTACCAACCTTGTGGACAATGCCATTAAATATACGCCAGAAGGCGGTAGGGTTGATGTTCGTTTAGCACAACAAGACAATGAAATACGCTTAATTGTTGAGGATACCGGTCTAGGTATTGCTGCTGTGGATCGTGAACGTATTTTTGAACGCTTCTACCGTGTCGATAAGGCCCGCTCTCGTGAAGTAGGTAGCACTGGCTTAGGGCTAGCCATCGTCAAACATATCGTACAAAGCCACCAAGGCCGAATTCAAGTAGACAGTGAAATAGACAGGGGCACCTGTTTCGAAGTCAAACTGCCACTAGCCTAATCGTCTTAAGTCGAATTTCTAACCTAAATAATTGTCATAATTTTGTAATATTAAGACAAATCTTTATATTGTCTTAACAAAGCATCCCTATAATGCGCGCCAAGTAAGTTAATAACATTCTATTGATTATTAAATAGCAAAGGTAAAGCGCATGGCTTCCAGTACTATTCTGAATCTATTTGGACAATCTCCTATTAAACCACTGCAAACCCATATGCATACGGTAGTTGATTGTGTAGACCTATTAAACGAATACTTCGTAGCAGTAACTAAAGAAGACTGGGAAAACGTAGAAACTATCTACAACCAGATTTCTGAACTAGAGTCTGCAGCAGACGACCAGAAGCAAGACATCCGTCTGCATCTACCAAAAAGCTTGTTCATGCCGATCAACCGTTCTGACCTTATCCACTTGCTATCCAAGCAGGACAAAATCTGTAACACGGCTAAAGATATAGCTGGTTTAATCCTAGGTCGCCAGCAAGTAGTGCCTAAGAAGATTGCTACTGACATGCAAGCTTATGTGAAGTCAGCTGTAGCTGTTGCGCACGAAGCCAAAGCTGTCATTGATGAACTAGACGAACTAATTGGTTCTGGTTTTGGCGGTCGTGAAATCAGCCGTATCAACAAGTGCATCACCAAGCTAGAAAAAGCAGAAAACAAGAACGATAAGCGTCAAGTTGCTTTGCGTTCTAAGCTACACGCTATCGAAGCTGATTTACCACCAATTGACGCTATGTTCTTGTACAAGACAATTGAAGCCGTTGGTTTCCTAGCAGACCGTGCACAAAGTGCCGGTGAGCAAATCCAAATCATCATCGCCCGCTAACTTTTTAAGAGACTAATCTGATGGATGTATTAAATGAATACGGGCAAATACTGCTCATTTTAGCCATTATCTTTGGCGTCTTTATGGCTTGGGGCGTTGGTGCCAACGATGTAGCCAATGCCATGGGTACCTCCGTAGGTTCCGGTGCCATTACCCTACGTCAAGCCATTGTTATTGCTATGATCTTTGAGTTTGCCGGTGCCTACCTAGCGGGTGGCGAAGTGACCGCGACTATCCGTAAAGGCATCATTGACCCACTCGCCCTGCAAGGGACGCCGGAATACCTCGTCTATGGTATGTTATCGGCCTTGTTGGCAGCGGGCACCTGGTTGCTTATTGCTTCTATGTTAGGCTGGCCAGTATCCACTACCCACTCTATTGTTGGCGCCATTGTTGGTTTTGCTGCCGTCGCCATCTCTGTAGACGCAGTAAACTGGGGCAAGGTAAGCACCATTGTTGCCAGCTGGGTGGTATCACCTTTGCTAGCGGGTGGTATATCCTTCTTCTTATTCCGTAGCGTACAGAAGTTGATCTTGGATACTGACAAACCATTTGAAAATGCCAAGCGTTATATCCCTGTGTACATGTTTATGGTGGGCTTCATGATCACCATGGTGACTTTGATCAAAGGTCTAAAACACGTATTTAAAGACATGGGTTTCCAGCTTAGCTTTGCAGAAATGTTCATGATTGCTGCTGTAGTTGGTATCATTGTTGCCTTCATTGGTGCTCGATTGATGAATCGTGTTAAGCGCAACAAAGAAGCCGAAGAAGACGATCGTTACGCTAACGTAGAAAAAGTATTTGCTATCCTAATGGTATTTACTGCTTGTGCCATGGCTTTTGCCCACGGTTCTAATGACGTTGCTAACGCCGTTGGTCCAATGGCTGCTGCTATCGGTACCATCAAGTCCGGTGCTATCACAGCCAAGTCCTCCATGCCTTCTTGGGTATTATTGGCCGGTGGTATTGGTATCGTTGTGGGTCTAGCTACTTACGGTTACAAGGTAATGGGCACTATCGGTAAAAAGATCACCGAACTTACACCTAGCCGTGGTTTTGCTGCTGAGCTAGGCGCTTCTTGCACCGTGGTATTGGCCTCTGGCATTGGCTTGCCAATCTCCACTACTCACACCCTAGTAGGTGCGGTACTGGGTGTAGGCCTAGCGCGTGGTATCGCTGCCTTGAACCTACGTGTCATCGGCAACATCTTCACTTCTTGGGTTATTACCCTACCTGCCGGTGCTATCCTATCTATCACCTTCTTCTACATCTTTAAGAGCATCTTCTCTTAATAGATACCCTAGAAGCATCAAACCGCGCCTAAGAGCGCGGTTTTTTTTTGTTTTTCATTAGGTGGGATCAGACCCCGGTTCTTACGTAGTGATATAGCAACTAGCAGGTTGCAGATAAATTGGGATCAGACCCCACGCGTGCCACGTCAAGAACAATAATGAGCATCTAACTACCCTATTGGTAGAATCAGACTGTAGGCTGGCACAATTGGGGTCTGATCCCAAATTTTCTACAAAGTGCAAATACCTTACTTTACCTCTTCATTAGCAAGAAACGGGGTCTAAGAAACGGGATCAGACCCCAGCTAGTACAAATAACCAAAATTCATACAATCGCTTTTACACCCAACTTAAAAACACTTTATCAACAATCGATAATGAATATTAAACCTATATAAAACAATATGTTAAATTGTTAAAATTAAATTAATCCACAAGCTTATTAAATACCTTAATCAAACCAAAAGATGTGTCCACAAAACCTGTGTATAACCATCCTTATAGCAACGTAACTAAACTGTGGACAGCCTAACCCTGTGCATAAAGCCCTTATTTATCCACAATATATACCCAAAAAATATGAGGGGATAACCAGGCCTTTTTAAGTACTTTATCATTGGTATAATATGTTGTTTTAAAAGGAAAAAACCTATTTATCAACAGAAAATGGTCTAGCTAATAATAACAATAAACATAATATAAATATATTTCATATATTCTTTTTTTAATTAAAAACCAACAACAACTTGTACATTTCTTAATCAAGCAGAAAAAGTTATACTAGTCAGCTAATTTCTGTAATCCTTTTTGTGAGTAGATTTGTGCAATTTCCTGATCAATTTGATGTCATCGTAATCGGTGGTGGCCATGCTGGTACTGAAGCCGCATTAGCCAGTGCTCGTATAGGTGTAAAAACGCTATTGCTAACTCACAACATTGATACCCTGGGTCAGATGTCTTGCAACCCGGCCATTGGTGGCATTGGTAAAAGTCATCTGGTTAAAGAAATTGATGCCCTTGATGGTTATATGGCTAAAGCCACCGATCTAGCCGGTATTCAATTTCGTGTATTAAATGCTCGTAAAGGACCCGCAGTACGCGCTACTCGCGCTCAAGCTGACCGATCTTTATATCGTCATGCCGTGCGAACCCAATTGGAAGCACAAGAAAATCTATTTATCTTCCAACAGGCTGTTGATGACATCATCATCGAACAGGATCAAGTGCAAGGTGTAGTCACTAATATGGGCCTCACCTTTATGGCTCAGCAAATTGTATTAACCGCTGGTACTTTCTTGGCTGGTGTTATTCACATTGGTATGCAAAATCACCAAGCTGGTCGCGCTGGTGATCCACCGGCTAATACTTTGGCAGCAAAATTACGTGAACGTCCATTTCGTATTGAACGTTTAAAAACCGGTACTCCACCACGTATCGATTCACGTACTGTTGATTTCAGTGTTATGCAGGAACAACCAGGTGATACGCCAACGCCAGTTATGTCTTACATGGGCAATGTGACAGAGCATCCACAACAAATTTCTTGTTATATCACTCACACCAATGAACAAACACATGATTTCATCCGCCAAGGTTTAGATCGCTCACCTCTATACGCTGGTGTCATTGAAGGAGTTGGGCCTCGTTATTGTCCATCTATCGAAGACAAAATCATGCGTTTTGCTGATAAAAACAGCCATCAAATTTTTGTAGAACCTGAAGGTTTAAATAGTATTGAGCTTTATCCCAACGGTATTTCTACTAGCTTACCTTTTGATGTGCAGCTTAAGCTTGTGCAATCTATCAAAGGTTTTGAACAAGCGCATATTATTCGTCCAGGTTATGCTATTGAATACGATTACTTTGATCCACAAGACTTAACGCCAAGTTTAGAAACTAAGTTGGTCAATGGTTTGTTCTTTGCTGGGCAAATTAATGGTACTACGGGTTACGAAGAAGCTGCTGCTCAAGGTTTATTGGCTGGCGCCAATGCAGCTTTACGAGCACAAGAAAAAGATAGCTTAAACCTAACTCGTGATCAGTCTTATCTTGGTGTATTGGTTGATGATTTAATTACCAATGGCACGCAAGAGCCCTATCGCATGTTTACTAGTCGTGCCGAATACCGTTTGTTATTACGCGAAGACAATGCTGACCAACGTTTAACTGAAATTGGTCATGCTATTGGCTTGGTTGGAGAAGAACGTTGGCGCTCTTTTAACGAAAAGTGCGAAACCATAGCTCAGCAGCAACAAATCATGCGCACAACCAAGGTCACTTTGCATAACGACTTGGGTAAACGCCTTAATGAGCACTTGCAACAACCCTTGTCTAAAGATACTAATTTGCTGGACTTGTTAAAACGACCAGAATTGGATTACCAACAATTACAAGGTTTAGCTGAATTACCACCCATCGCCGCTGACTGTGGTGAGCAAATTCAAATTGAAGCCAAGTATGCCGGTTACATCAGTCGTCAAAAAGACGATATAGCGCGTTTAAAACGAAGCGAAAGTACCCTCATACCAGAAGACTTTGATTATACGGTAATTGATGGTTTATCAAACGAAGCTAAAGCCAAGCTAATGCAGGTTCGCCCGATTAGTTTAGGTATGGCTAGCCGTATTCAAGGTGTCACACCAGCGGCTATTTCTTTACTGCTTATATTTTTGAAGAAACGTCAGTTAAAACAAAAAGCGGCTCTAGAAGCTTAAAAGATAAAATACCATTATGACCACCAGCTTACCTGCTCAATGTGAACAACTTTTACGTTCTGGCTGTTCTGCCATGCAAATTGACGTTTCAGAACCACAAATACAATTGCTTTTGGCGTATACCGAGCAATTACATAAGTGGAATAAAGCCTACAACTTAACCGCTATACGCCAACCAGTAGACATGCTTAAACTACACATTTTAGACAGCTTGAGTGTAGTAAAAGAATTAACCAAACTAGAACCAAAACGTATCATAGATGTCGGTACAGGACCGGGTCTACCCGGTATGATACTAGCTATCATGTGGCCACACCTAAGCATAGATTTGCTTGACACTAATGGAAAAAAAACCCGTTTTCTAACCCATTGTAAGCATCTTTTTAAGCTAGATAACGTGACAGTTCTGAATAAACGCGTTGAGCAACATCAACCAGAGCAAGCTTATGACGTTGTGGTATCTAGAGCTTTTGCATCAATCAGTGATATGCTTGGGGGCTGTGATCAACTAGTTGCTCCATCAGGTGTGTTTGCGCCCATGAAGGGGCAGTACCCTGATGCCGAACTAGCGGAAATGCCAAATAGTTATCAACTAGTAAGCAGTCATTTACTGACAGTGCCGGATGTTGATGCAGAAAGACATCTACTGATCATTGCTAAACAAGCTTAATATTAAAAATTATAAATTAGGATTAATCAGTGGCAAAAGTAATTGCTGTAACTAACCAAAAAGGTGGAGTGGGTAAAACCACTAGCTGTGTGAACTTGGCTGCCTCCTTGGTAGCTACCAAGCAACGCGTGCTACTGATTGATTTAGATCCACAAGGCAACGCTACTATGGGTAGTGGTGTGGATAAAAATAACTTACGTTTTTCCACTTTGGACGTGCTTACTGGCCGTGCTGAAGTAAATCAAGTTATACATTTGAAAACACCTGCTGGCTATGACTTGTTGCCAGCTAATGGTGATCTAACGGCAGCCGAAGTTGAGCTTATCGACGCTACAAACAAAGAAGCTCGTTTGCGCAACGCCTTATCACCTCTGCAACACCGTTATGATTTTATTATTATCGATTGCCCACCTTCGTTAAACATGCTTACGGTAAATGCCTTAGCTTGTGCGCAAGGTGTATTGATACCCATGCAATGTGAATACTATGCGCTAGAAGGCATTAGTGCTTTGCTTCATACCGTGAAGTTAATCAAAAACAGTATTAACCCGCAGCTGGTTATCGAAGGCATTTTGCGCACCATGTATGATCCGCGCAATAGCTTGACCAACGACGTATCACACCAACTAATTAACCATTTTGGTCAGTTAGTTTACCGTACTGTGATTCCTCGTAATGTACGTTTGGCAGAAGCCCCAAGTCATGGCTTACCAGCACTAATGTACGATAAGCATTCTCGTGGTGCAGTGGCTTACTTAGCCTTGGCCAGCGAGTTTATGCGTAAACAGAAATAACCCAGGGGTAAAAAATGGTTAAAAAGCGTGGCTTAAATCGCGGACTTGAAGCCTTGTTGCAAGGCGCAGGTAGTTTGGACGTGGATCTAAACCAAGCCTCTGGTGAAACAACGGATGAATTACAGCATCTACCTGTTGAATGGTTGCAACGTGGCGTTTATCAACCGCGTCGTGATCTTGACCCAGAAGCTTTAGAAGAACTTGCCGCTTCTGTGCGTCAACACGGTATTATGCAGCCAATTGTGGTACGTAGTATTGGTGTTAACCGCTATGAGATCATCGCCGGTGAACGCCGTTGGCGTGCCGCTCAGTTGGCTGAATTACCTAATGTGCCAGCGTTGGTTAAGGATGTTCCCGATGAATCTGCCATTGCTATGGCATTGATTGAGAACATTCAACGTGAAGATCTCAATGCTATGGAAGAAGC
>CALKFY010000021.1 GCA_938084925.1 uncultured Pseudomonadales bacterium | reverse complement strand
ACTTCGTAACCTGGTTCTTCTGGCTCGTCGTCTAGCATTTCTGGTGGGAATTCATTACCAAGTACTTTTACGCCCATGGGCTCTTCGTAGCGGCGGATGATGTTAGGGGACTTCTCACGTGGGCCGTAGTTGTCTTGGGCTTCTTGGAAGATGTCCACGATAAGTGGTGCTAGGTCTAGGTTCATGCCTTGGCGCTTGGCTAGGGTGTTGAATAAGCCTACGTCTTTTAGCACTAGGTCAACGGTGAAGTTGATTTCGCGGGAGCCGTTCAGGGTTACTTGGGATTCGGTCTCGTGCACAAACGAGTTGCCAGAAGAGGCTTTGATAGCTTCATAGGCAACGTTCATGTCTAGGTCCAAAACCTTGCAGGTGGTTAGGGCTTCGGCTAGGGAGATCAAGTTAGCGGTAGCTAGGTAGTTGGTAACAACCTTAAGCTGGGAGGCTGTGCCTAGATCACCGGTGTGGATTACGCGGCGGCCTAAAGTAGTCAGTACAGGTAGGGCTTTGTCGAAAGCTTCGCGGTCGCAACCGGCAAAAATAGAGATGTTGCCTGTGTCAGCACGGTGGCAGCCGCCAGATACTGGGCAATCGATAGGGAAGGCGCCTTTGGCTTTCACTAGGTCACCAATGCGGCGTACTTCGCTTTCATCCGTGGTGCTCATTTCCATCCAGACCTTGCCAGCGCTAATGCCAGCCAGGATGCCGTCGTCATTTTCCATAACAGTAGAGCAAGCAGCAGGGGATGGTAGGCAGGTAATAACAATATCGCAGGCTTCGGCCATTTCCTTAGGGGAATTGGCAGCTACGGCACCACGGGCTACAAATTCGTCCACAAAGTCTTGGTTAAGATCACGTACCATAACGTCAAAGCCATTACGCAATAAACTGCCAGATAGCTTGCTGCCTACGTTGCCCAAGCCGATAAATCCTACTCTCATGTGTGTCTCCAAAAAGACTAGATGTGTATTGTGGTGCTAAGATTAAGAAAATTAAGCCCATTGAGCAACGGCTTTAAGGCTAATTATATTTGGGGAATGGGGCTGTATAAATTGTCCTTGTGTAATTGATGTTGGTCAGGGTTTAATTTTGGGGTATGGGGCATAGTGGCGGCTGGTTTTGGAGTGAGAGGGGACAGGCACTTTCTCTTCGAGAAAAAGCCAGTCCCCTGAGTCTGAGAGAACTGTGAGGACTGGCTCTTAATTTTGGGGTATGGGGCATAGTGGCGGCTGGTTTTGAATTAGAGGGTGAGTGAGAGGGGACAGGCACTTTCTCTTCGAGAAAAAGCCAGTCCCCTGAGTCTGAGAGAGCTGTGGGGACTGGCTCTTATTTGGAAGCGAAGCGGACAAAAAGTGCCTGTCCCCGATAGGAAGATAAACAGACAAAAAGTGCCTGTCCCCGATAGGAAGATAAACAAAAGGACAAACAATGTTAAACATTGAAGAACCCAAACAGGGTATGGATGCTTTTTGGAGTAAGGCTTTTCGCGTGTTCTTTACCGCGGCTGCGGCCTATGCTGCTTTGAATATGTTGGTTTGGGTGGCGGTTTTTGCGCAGGTATGGAGCCCAGATGCTGGTAGCTTATCCTTGTTTCAGTGGCATGCCCATGAGTTGTTGTGGGGCTATGGCGTTGCTGTGGTGGCGGGTTTCTTGCTAACGGCCGTGGGTAATTGGACTGGGCGGCCTACGGCGGCACCGGGTGTACTGCAGGCCATGTTACTAGCTTGGTTGTTGGCGCGTGTGGCTTGGCTTGTGGGTGGTTCTTGGTTGTGGCTGGCAGTCACGGCCGATACTGTATTTCTGGCGTTACTCACGGGAATATTTGCTCAGCCAGTCATTGCTGCCAAACAGTGGCGTCAAGGTGGCATCATGGCCAAGCTAGTGCTGCTTTTAGCCGCCCATCTAATGGTGTCGGCTGCGGCTTTGGGTTTGGTTGCGGACACTCAGAGCTGGGCCGAAGGCGGTATCTATTTGGCTTTGTTCTCGGTAGTTGGTTTGTTACTAACCTTTTTGCGCCGGGTGTATGTGTTCTTTGTGCGCGCAGCTAGTGGCGGTACGGTGCAATTGCCTACGCCTGTGTGGATTGACCGCGCTTCGTTAGTGTTGTTTGTGGCTTTGTTAGTGGTGTTCTGTGCTTGGCCAAACAGTTTAGCTATGCCTATTGTGTCTGGCGCTTTGGCGCTAGTGTTAGGTGTGCGTTTGGTGACTTGGCATGATGTGAGCATTTGGCGCGCCCCCCTGTTGTGGAGTTTGTACCTTGGCTTGGCCATGATTGTTGTAGGTGCGGCTTTGCTGGCTTTATCTTATTGGTATCCGCAGTGGCGCTTTGCGGGTGTGCATGCCTGGAGTATGGGTGCATTGGGCTTGATTACCCTGGGTATGATGCTTCGTGTTGGCTTGGGCCACACAGGGCGTAATGTGCGCCAGCCACGGGTGTGGTTGTGGTTGTCTTTAGTGCCTATGGTAGTGGCTGTGTTGCTGCGTATCTTTGTGCCTGTATTGGCACCGCAATGGACGGGTACGGCATACTTGCTTAGTCAGGTGAGCTGGGCCTTGGCCTATGTGGTGATGTTGGTGTGCTTGGTGCCGGTGTTCTTTAAGGCGGACCAGCAGGGGTTGTGATTGCTCAAGTCCAGGGGGCTGGCTCTTATTTGGTAGCGAAGCTAACAAAAAGTGCCTGTCCCTTCTAGATGTAAGGGGACAGGCACTTTCCCTTCGGGAAAAAGCCAGTCCC
>CALKFY010000020.1 GCA_938084925.1 uncultured Pseudomonadales bacterium | reverse complement strand
GAAGCTTCTTGGTAATCTTGCGACCTCCTTTTTAGGAGCCCTCACCCTCGATGCCTCGGTGGTGAAATTGGTAGACACAAGGGACTTAAAATCCCTCGACTTAACGGTCGTGCCGGTTCGATTCCGGCCCGAGGCACCATTTAAATAACGTATCTGATTGATTAATAGAGCATATTCACTAATGCGTGCTTTATTATCCACCTTTTTATCCATCTTTTTACGTATGCTTATAGCTACTTTGTCCCGAATATCTTTTTTAAGATGTTGTCAGGTTTCTTCGGCTCATGCCCTAGTCTAAGCATACATGCTCTATAAAGCTTTCTTCTGTTAGATAGTGTGGACATGGAGTTAGCAAAATTCCCAAACCCCCCATCATAAAGCTCTCCTTCGGTAGTTGTGCAGTTGATGCTGTTTCCAAATCCGGTACAGGTTGAATCGTATGATTTTGTGCTTGGGGTTGACGGCTTGTAGTTGCTTTGTGCGCTGGCTGACGCTTCGTTATCACATATCCTATCTGCTTGTGAGTAGTTGTAGCTGATTTGCTTTGGATTTTGTTGTTGTGACTGAGACAGTGTGATTAATTTCAGAGCACAATCAGCATGTTTTTCAGTACCGACAGAGTATCCTATATCACTACATTGTTGCTTAAATTGATTGGTAAGCGAGTTAGAGGAACTTGTTGTTTGGGTTGGCGGAGTGTAGGTTTTTTGATTCCTAGTGCTGGGTTTTTGATTTGTTATCGATGGTTTTTCTTTGGCGGTTGATTGCTTTGGTGGTCGACTATACTCAGCTGAACTTGATGCGTTGTTATTGGCTACTTGAGGAAGTACGCCACACTTAGCCCCCCTTCTGTTGGCTTCGACTCTATACTGCCTAGAGGAGGAGTTCTCACGCCAAGAGTATGTCATACCATTTAAAACAGTAGCCTTTGAGCATAGCTCTATATAGGAACACACGGCAGGGCGGTTGTCGCAATTAGATACTAGTGTTGTTGTCTTAGTGTTAGATGCTTTACCTAATAGTTGATTATTAACATTCCCACTAACCCTGCAAGAGCCTTTGGCTTTATGTGACATCCCAACTTCAGGAATAGCGAAATCATAGGTGAGTGCTGACCTGCCCTTAACAGTTAACGTGTTTTCAGTAATGTAGGTTTGGCCATTTGTTGCTTTTGCATAGCTATATACTTTGAATGTTTTTAGGTCGCTGCTTGGCTGGCTAATATCGTACCGTATTACATCAATACCCCTAGGTTGGCTTATGGCAATAGACCTGCCAGATAATGCGAATATTATTTTGCTTGGTATCCAAGGCTTATAATCTTGGTTAAGAACATTAACATTACATACGTAAGTTTCAGTTTGGGCTAATAATGATGTAGGTAATAAAAGTGCAGAAATATATAGTAGGGCGCTGGCCTTATATCTGGCGGCAATATGTTTCATAACTAGCCTATTCCTTGGTAATTACATATATATGTGATACTAAAGGAATAAATCAATATCTGCTAGTAGTAGGTTACTAGCTTTTGGAAACCCCGACTAGTTCTATTTTTGTAGGGAAATTGTTTGCTCTATCATCGTATTTTATTTCTACAGCTTTCAATTTCGGCTCTACATAGTTAGCTACTTTGTCCCACGCATCAAGGCTTTGCTTTAGGTCGGTGATGTTGGTGCTATTTAGGGTAATCTCGTGCATACGCTGGGCCTGTTCAGCCATTTTCATTATGGGGCTGAATTCCTCTCCATACATGTCTTGAAGCAGCCTTATAAGATTGCGTTTATTTTTATTAGGGATGCCTTTTCTTGTGCCCATTTAACAACACTCTTGTATTTAACTACTTGTATTATAACATAATTTGTCCTTAATCCGGCTGGAGGAAAAGTTGTTTACCGATTTGTTACAATAACCTTTGCCTCTAGCTTTTGCTAGATATGATGCTCTATAAAACATTTCTTCAAAAGTCACTTTATCTTCTCTGTGAACTTTATAGAACGGTTTCTTCGGAATGTGAGGTCGTGGATGCCCCCTAGAAACCCATCGTTCTGTTATCCAGCCTATAAGCGCTGAGGGATGTTGAATTTTGTTTGCGTCGATCATTATTATCAAGTGGTAGTGTAGCTTCTTGTGTTTTTCGTGTTCACGAACCCACATGTAACCAAGCCTTTTGCAGCAATATTTAGCTTTGACTCGTTTCCGTATTTTTTCTATGAGCAATGAGACCTCCCGATTGTTCAATTTAAATTTCTGCGAGTTCTCAAGGTGAAGGTCTAGTCGAAAGAATAAAACCTTATTATGGTAAGAAAGCATTGCTGTGCTCTGAGTGTATATCTTGTTAAGTATCTCAGCTATGCAGTAATACTGCCCATCCCAAGTGTTGATCTTAAGCGCAATGCCATCGCCTGTAATGTAATCCCCATTCACTTTTTGCATATATAACCCCTTGTATAGATATTAAAAAACACCTAGCACACGCTTCAGGAGCGAATCGTTGTACCATTTACGTTAAAGTCCTAATCTATTTTCGATTTAGGGGTGGAATTAGCTGGCTGGTATGGCCTGTAGAAATACAAAGGGCAGTGAGGAGCGCTACAGTTGCGAATATCGGCCTTAGTTGTTGGTTCAAAGTGATCTTGAGTGCAACCCATGCAATGGGCGCACATAGCTTCGATCGCACGTTTACGGGATGGTTTAGAGCTTAAAAAACGGCTTACTGGGTTATGGTTACGCATGAGCTGCCTCCAACGTGTTTTGGTTGGTGAGGGCGTTAATGGCATTTAGAATTTCTTTCTCATGCCAGTATAGGCGTCCTGAGAATTTGAACGGTTTGGGTAAGCGACCTGCCTCAATATCACGATAGATGCTTGAGCGAGACCGTCCAGAGAACAGAGACTGTACGTCTGTAAAGGATAGTAATTTCATTTCGATACCTCTTTAGTTGTTAAGAGGCGCCAGTGTAAGTCAACGTGATTCAGGTTCGCGGGGCAATAAGTATTTGTAGTTTTTGCACCAAGTTTCAATAGTTTTAAGGTCGGGCTCACAACCCAGCGCTTCGGTTAAAATAGGTATTAATTGTCTTTTTAGTCGCTTAATTGCGCTTCTCATGGTCTCCTCATTTGTATAGGGGTCATGTACGATTCTAACCTTCGTTAATGCTTTATTTAATGTGATACCTTCTTTAAGTTGATAGTACCTCGTCAAACAATACCATTTAAAGTGCAGTCTGTTTACTGTCTTGCTTTTGGGGCGGTGTGCCACAGGAGGGTTATTAAAGGTTCCTAGTTTATTTCCTTGCAGTCGATGTTTAATGTATTCAAACAAATGGCCATGCCCTAGCTTTAACTCTAAAAGTTGGAAAAGGGTCTCTTGTTCATGGTTTTTTTCTGCGATCTGTATTACTGCAAATTCAACTTCAACGAGTTTTTGTTCAAATGTTTTGCCTACCAACTCAACGGTGTCTATTGCATCACTCTGATCGTCCATAAAATTCGCCAGCTTATAAAGAGGTTGTTAGGTATTTTGCCCACTGCTCGAGCGCAGAACGTCTTTGTTCTATGTAGTCAGTTCGATTGTAGGTCATGGCTACTTTGTTGCCCACTGAGTGAGAGAGTATTGTTTCTGCTACTTCCCATGAGCATATTTCATTGTCTGATAACCATGTTCTAAGTGTGGTTCTAAAACCGTGAGGTCTCTCTAATAAGTTGCGCTTTTGCATTACTCTCTCCATTGTGGCATCGCTAATAGGTTTGCCTTTAGGGCCAGTGAATAAAAATCCTTTAGTTGCATAAGGAGTTACTAAATCAATTACGCGCATAGCCTCGGTAGAGAGTGGGATACGAAAACTATCAGTTTGGTTCTTTAGGCCTTTCATTAGATTGCCATCAATAGTCCAAATCGATCTGTCTATCTGATTTAGGTTGGTGTTTCTTATTGGAGCTGATCTAGCACCTGTTAAGATTAGATACTTTAACGCTAGGTGTGAAATTAATTCTTCATTCAACGAGCTGTAAAACTCTGGGGCGTCCTTCCAGTGCATTGCAGGGATGTGCTTAACTTTATGGGTGGTCGAGCCAAGTAGTAGCTTCGCCTTTTCAACAGCTTGAAGATCAACTTCTATATCGTGAGCTGCCGCATGTCTAAATATAAGTTGTAACCTATGTAAGGCCTTAATGGCTGTAGGATGTTTGCTGTCCCAAATAGGTCTAAGTGCATTTACAATATGTTGCTGACTGATTGATTGTATTTGAATGCCACCAAGTTTTGGCAGGATATGGTTTTCTATAGGGGATAGCCAACGACCGTTTTTACCTTCCCCTTTTAAGCTATTCTTCTTTGCTTCAAAGGTTTGTTGGGTCAGAAGTTTGAGGCTGGTGTTCTGCGATTGCTTATTGATTTGAGCGTGCTTGTAAGCTCTTGGGTCGCTGCCACTTTTGGCAAGTTTTTTGTATTTTTGTGCCAGCTCTCTAGCTTCTTTTAGTTTGACGGCAGAGCCACCTAGTCCCATCTCTTTTTTCTGTCCAGCCAGGTTGAATCTAAGTGCCCATTGATACCCCCCATCGGCTCGTTTATACAGCCATAACCCATCACCATCACAATACTTACCATTAGGTAAAGAAGTTACTTCCTTGGTAGTTAGTCTGTGTTTTGAGGCCATATATATCCACCCAAATATCCACCTTTCTGTTTGGTATATAATGACACATTGTGATATTAGTTGATATGCTTATATGCTGTTATTATTGATGTATATGGTGTTTATGGGGTGTGGTGAATTTTATTGGTAACTGATGTCGGTGCAGGCCCGAGGCACCATTTAAAAAATACTTAAAAACAAACACTTAAACGGCTGTCTTATCATAAGATGCATAACCCCGTTTGTCTTGAATTTGGCCTAGTATTCATAAAGTATTCATTTCAATATATTATATCTACTTAATAGTTCTGCTTTTAGTGGTCTACTGTGGTAGTATTTTGAGCATTAAAGTTACCAATATCAGAGTAACTATCAATATAGTCGTGAGTGTCACTAAGTATGTCTACTAAACGTGTTCTTATCGTTGATGATGACGAGCTTAACAGGGAAGTGATAGCTGAGTTAATTGAAACCGAAGATTGCAGCTTTGATATGGCTGAAGATGGTGAGCAAGCCTGCGAACTTGCTGCAGCACATCACTATGATGTTATCTTAATGGATATCATGATGCCTAAATTGGACGGCGTTTCTGCGACCAGGCAGATACGTAAGGCGCAGGGTAACAGTAGCATTCCACCTAAGATAGTTGCCGTAACAGCCAAGGCTTTACGGGATAACGTAGAAGTGTTTGCTAAGGCTGGTTTTAATGAATATGTAGCTAAGCCCTTTACTGAAAGTGAAATTATTCGTGCGATTAACCCCTTCGTTAACCCGGGTAACGAAGTAGGTGAGTGGGCACATTTCTAGTCTACTGTTTGTATTAAGCTAAGCGATGCTGTTGGTATTATGAAAAAGTCTATTTTGATTGTTGATGACAATGATTTAAACCGTGAAGTTATTGTGGATTTTCTAGCACCTCAAGGCCATGAACTTGATGAAGCTGAAGATGGCGCACAAGCAGTGGCCATGGCCGCTGACAAAAATTATGACTTGGTGTTGATGGATATTATGATGCCAGGTATGGACGGCGTTGAAGCAACACGTCAAATTCGCAATCTGCGAGGCTTTGAAGAGTTGCCTAGGATTATTGCTGTGACCGCTAAAAAGTTAGACGGCAATGCTGGTGAATGGGCTGGCGCTGGGTTCAATGACTTTATTGGTAAGCCATTTGATGAAGCGGATTTGGCACGCGTGCTTTAATAGAGCCGTCATTAAGAATATTGAGAAAGCCCTCTACTGAGGGCTTTTTTGTGTCTGCAATATATATTTATCTGTGTGTATGGTGTCTCTAGTCGAAGCTGTTATGATGTTTGATTGCCTCTTTCGCTATGGATAGTTATGACTGATTTTTCACCTGATCCAGTTCAACCCATCAATCAACGTATTGGTATGTTTGAATTTATCTTTTTGATAGCTTCTTTGATGTCCATTGTTGCCTTGGCTATTGATGCGGTGCTGCCAGCGTTGGGTTATATGGCGCAAGACTTTGGCGTATCGACTAGCGAAATTCAAATGATTCTTACGGGCTTGTTTGCTGGCTTTGCCTTGGGTCAGCTGATTTATGGTCCTCTGTCCGATCGCATTGGGCGCCTACCTGGTATTTATTTGGGTATGCTCGTATTTGCTGTAGGTTGCGTCATTGTGCTTTCTGCAGAAACCTTAGAAATGGCAGTGTTGGGTCGCTTCTTGCAAGGTATTGGTGCCTCGGGTCCACGAATTATTGTATCGGCTTTGGCTCGTGACTGCTTTGAGGGCCGTGCCATGGCTAAGGTTATGTCCTTTGCGGGCACCGTATTTATGATTGTACCTATCTTGGCACCCATGGTGGGGCAGGTGATCCTCTGGTACGCCCCTTGGGAATACATCTTTGTTATGTATATCTTTTTTGCGATCTTGTTAAGTCTATGGGCTTGGTTGCGTCTGAATGAAACCCTGACACTGGAGAAAAGGCGCTCTATCCACCCTAAGGCGTTATGGCAGGCGCTGGTGACGGTGTTGAGTAATCGTGTAGCAGCGGGCTATACCGTAGTTAGTGGTATGGTGTTTGGTGGCTTTTTGGGTTACTTGAGTTCTAGTCAGGTGCTGTTTCAAGAAATCTATGGTGTCGGCGATGCCTTTCCTTTGTATTTCAGTTTGCTGGTATTCCCTAACGTGGTGTCTTCTTTTCTTAATGCTAAACTAGTCATGCGCTGGGGTATGTATCGTTTGGTGCAGTGGACTAATATCATGGTGTTGGTATTATCAACTTGCCTGTATTTTTACGCTATGCAATTTGACGGTGTGCCGCCGCTGGCCCATATGATGGCATTTCTGTTTGTGATTTTTGCTGGTATTGGTTTTCAGTTTGGTAACCTAAATGCCTTGGCCATGGAGCCACTGGGTAAACTGGCCGGTATGGGTGCGTCGGTGATTGGTGCCGGTTCTACCATTATATCCATTCCTATCGGTGCGGCTGTGGGCATGTCTGTCACCACTAGTATTGTACCGCTTACTATAGGTATGGCCACTTGTGCCTTGGGTGCAGTAGTGATGATGCATTGGGTGCGCTTTGGCTTTGGTAAGCCTGTGGCTGGTGGTGGGGTTGTTTAACTGAGATATTTGGATATTTGGGGTCAGGCCTGAGGCCAGACCCCGAACTTTAATTAGTCTTCGTAGGCTTCCATCGGTGGGCAAGAGCACACTAGGTTGCGGTCACCATATACATTGTCGATACGGTTTACCGTAGGCCAGAACTTGTTGGCCTTGGTAGCAGCGCTTGGGAAGGCAGCAACACTACGGGAATAACCGCGGTTCCAGCCATGGCTAGCCAAGTCATCTTGAGTGTGTGGTGCCATCTTCAATGGGTTGGCCTTAGGGCTCCACTCACCGTCTTCAATCTTCTTGATCTCAGCGCGAATAGACGCCATAGCATCACAGAAACGATCAATTTCACGCTTCGGTTCGGATTCCGTTGGCTCAATCATCAAGGTGCCAGCTACTGGGAAGGACATAGTGGGCGCATGGAAACCATAGTCCATCAAACGCTTGGCAATATCTTCTTCACTGACACCGGTGGCTTCCTTGATAGGGCGGATGTCCACGATGCATTCGTGGGCGACGCGGTCGTGATTACCACGGTACAAGATAGGGAAGTGCTCTGCTAGGCGTGATGCCATGTAGTTAGCATTTACTATCGCCATAGTGGTTGAAGTTTGTAGGCCTTGGGCACCTAGAGAGGTGATGTAAGCCCAAGAGATTGGCAAAATAGAAGCACTACCATAAGGCGCTGCAGAAACGGCATGGTTGCCATTTTGTTCACCATGTACTGGTACAACTGGGTGGTTGGCAAGGAAAGGTGCCAAGTGTGACTTCACACCAATTGGGCCCATACCTGGGCCACCGCCACCGTGTGGGATAGCAAAGGTTTTGTGCAAGTTAAGGTGAGATACGTCGGAACCGATTAAGCCAGGCTTACTAATACCTACCTGGGCGTTCATATTGGCACCATCCATATATACCTGACCGCCATTGTCATGAATGATCTGGCAGATCTCAATAATGTCTTCTTCGTAAACACCATGAGTGGATGGGTAGGTGATCATGATGCAGGCTAGGTTGTCGGCATGTTCTTGCGCCTTGTTGCGTAAGTCTTCCACGTCAACGTTGCCTTGTTCGTCGCAGCGGGTTACTACTACCTTCATGTCAACCATGGCGGCGCTTGCCGGGTTGGTGCCGTGAGCTGAGCTAGGAATCAAGCAAATATTACGATGGCCTTGACCAATGCTTTCTTGGTATTTACGGATGGCAATCAAACCTGCGTATTCACCCTGGGCACCAGAGTTAGGTTGCATGGATACCGTATCATAGCCGGTGATTTCTACTAGCTGGGCTTCTAAGGAGCGGATCAGCTCCATATAGCCTTCAGTCTGGTCCGCCGGGGTGAATGGGTGCATGTTGGAAAATTCAGGCCAGGTCACCGGCATCATTTGCACCGTGGCGTTCAACTTCATGGTGCAAGAGCCTAGTGGAATCATGCCGTGGACCAAGGAGAAGTCTTTGTTTTCTAGCTGCTTTAGATAACGCAGCATGTCGGTTTCGCTGTGGTAGCTGTTGAATACTGGGTGGGTCAAGATAGCATCTTCACGCATTAGGTCTGCAGGCATGCCAACTTGCTTGGCGCTTACGGCAGCATAAAGTGCATCGGGGTCCAAGTGGCAATCAGTGTCGGCAAACACACCAGCTAGTTTTTCTAAGTCTTCTAGGCGTGTGGTTTCGTCTAGGCTAATGCCTAGGCTGTCAGCACCGTCGCAGCGTAGGTTGTAACCGGCTGCCAAGGCGCGGGCATTAATGGCCGCGGTTTGATCACCCGTGTTTACGGTTAAGGTGTCAAAGAAGTTTTTGTTACCAAGGTCAAAGCCTTGGTCTTGTAATACTTGGGCCAGCATGGCCGTAAAGGCTTGGATGCGGCTAGCAATGGTGCGTAGCCCTTGTGGCCCATGATACACCGCGTAGAAAGAAGCCATGTTGGCGAGTAGTGCTTGGGCTGTACAAATGTTGGAGTTGGCTTTTTCGCGACGAATATGTTGTTCACGGGTTTGCATAGCCATACGCAGGGCTTTGTTACCTTTGGTGTCGACAGAAACACCAATGATACGGCCAGGAATAGAACGCTTGTACTTGTCTTTACTAGCAAAGAAGGCGGCGTGTGGGCCGCCAAAACCAAGTGGCACGCCAAAGCGTTGGCTGCTGCCAAATACCACATCGGCTCCTAAGTGCCCAGGTGCTTTTAGCAATACCAGGCTCATGATGTCTGCACCAACGGCTACCAGCGCATTTTGCGCGTGAGCAGCATCGGTGATGGCTTGTAGATCAACGATTTCGCCGTTGCTTCCGGGGTACTGTACCAGTACACCAAACACATCGTGTTGGTTTAGGTCTGTTGCTGGGTTGCCTACCACAATGTCAAAGCCAAAGTATTCGGCACGGGCGCGAATAACGGATAGGTTTTGCGGATGGGTATTGGCATCTACCAAGAAGGTTGCACACTTTTTCTTGTTAGCGCGCTTACATAAAGCCATGGCTTCGGCAGCAGCGGTAGCTTCGTCCAACAAGGAGGCGTTGGCTAGCTCCATGCCCGTCAAGTCCATTACCATCTGCTGATAGTTAAGCAGTGCTTCTAGGCGGCCTTGCGCTATTTCTGGCTGGTACGGCGTGTAAGCCGTGTACCAAGCTGGGTTTTCCATAACGTTACGTAAGATTACGTTAGGCACTAGGGTGTTGCTATAACCCATACCAATGCACGAGGCTTTAATATCGTTCTTTGCCGCCATGGCCTTCAGCTTTACCAAGGTCTGGCTTTCGGAAACAGGGGCTGGCAAATCCAATGGTTTTGGTAAACGAATGCTGGCAGGTACGGTTTGTTGCAATAGCTCTTCTGGGCTAGATACTTGCAAGTAATCCAACATGGCTTGGGTGTCAGCCTGGCCTGGGCCAATGTGACGTTGGATAAATTCGTGTTCCTGGATCAAATCAGACAGGGTAGGCTGGTTCGACATGATAAAACCTCGTAGTTAGACCCAGTTAGTAAACTGGGTGGGCTAGCAAATAGTATGGCTGCTTATTCTTCGTTGGCAACAACGTCGGCATAGCCGGCTGCGTCCAGTAGACCGCTTAGGTCGGCGCCATCGGCTAGGCGTACTTTGGCAATCCAGCCATCGGTGTATGGCTCTTCGTTGATAGTCTCTGGGGCATCTTCAAGGGCTTCATTAAATTCGATAACGGTACCAGTGACTGGTGCGTAGGAATCAGAAGCAGCTTTAACAGATTCAATTACGGTGTATTCTTCACCGGCATCTAGTTCACGATCGGCGTCTACGGCTTCAACAAATACGATATCGCCAAGTAGCTCTTGGGCATGGTCGGTAATACCAATAGTAACAGTGCCGTCGCCATTGTCGGCAACCCATTCGTGAGTTTCTGTGTAGCGTAATTCTGCAGGGATGTTGCTCATGATATGGTCCTTCGTTTTAAAGGTTTGTTTTATAGTGCTGGCTTGCGTGACCAACAAATCCCGAGCAGGATACCATTTAGGGAAACTGTGATCAACAAAATTTCCTATAGGAAACTTTTGTATTTCTCATGTGTTTTGAATGCCATTCACTTATAGCTGCTAAATAGCACTTACCCCCTAGGCCGTGGTAGCATTCAAATTATTAATTATTCGTCTTTTAAAAACACTCAGGAGTGGCGCCATGTCTGCGGAACAACCCGATATGCCAGAGCTTAAAATAGAGTCTGGTTCCGGTACCGAAGCTAGGGTTGAGCCTTTACAGCTAGGCAAGCGATTACGTCAAATTAGACAAAACCAGAACCTAACTTTAGAAGAAGCTAGTCAGAAGACTGGCTTGGCGCGTTCTACCTTGTCAAAGATAGAAAATGAGCAGATTTCGCCAACCTTTACCGCGGTGCAAAAACTAGCTCATGGCTTGGATGTTGATATCCCTCAATTATTTGCCAAACCCAAGAGTACTATGGCTTCGGGGCGCAGAGTGCTGACCCGCGCAGGCCAAGGTACTGCGCACCCCACTAGTACTTATGAGCATGAATTGTTGTCCACGGATCTTGCCCGTAAGAAGATGATTCCTTTTAAAACTCGTGTACGTGCACGTGATTTTGACGACTTCTCTGATTGGGTTCGCCACGAGGGTGAAGAATTCCTGCTAGTACTTGAAGGTGAGGTGGCTTTATATACCGAGTTTTATGAACCTATTGCATTGGTGCCTGGTGATAGCATGTATTACGATGCCAATATGGGCCACGGTTTAGTGAGTCTAAGTGAAGAAGATGCTTTAGTGTTGTGGGTTGTAGCGCGTTAGCTGCTATCCAATAACTCCCTAATTAGGCGTTAAATTGAGTTAAAACAAAGCCACGATTCATCGTGGCTTGGTTTTTTTGCGAAGAAAATTTGTTTCCTATAGGAAACTTCCCTATAATCGCCTCCATCAAGTCAGCCTCAGGTTGAGTCTGATTACTTAATATAAACAAGTGGAGTGCGTCATGTCTGATAGTCTCTTAGTAACCCCTTTTCATGCAATGCACGTAGAAGCCGGTGCCAAAATGGTGCCCTTTGCTGGCTATGATATGCCTGTGCAATACCCGCTAGGTGTGAAACAAGAGCATTTGCACTGCCGTGCAGCTGCCGGCCTATTTGATGTTTCTCACATGGGGCAGCTAAAGCTCACAGGTCCTTCCGTAGAAGCCGTTGCGCACGCCCTTGAAACGGTGATTCCTGCTAACTATGTTGATCTAGCTGTTGGCCGCCAGCGTTACGGTATGTTTACCAATGCTGATGGCGGCATCATGGATGATCTCATGGTTACCCGTGCTGAAGATCACTTCTTTGTAGTAGTAAACGCTGCTTGTAAGGATCAAGATATTGCTCACCTGCAGGCCAATTTGCCTGCCGATATTCAAATGGAGCAGCTAGATGATCGTGCTTTGCTGGCCTTGCAGGGCCCGCAAGCTGTTGAAGTATTGGCGCGTTTAGCACCAGAAGTTGCGCAGATGCGCTTTATGGATGGCAAGCCTGTATCTATCTTGGGTCATGATTGTTTCGTTGGTCGTGCCGGTTATACCGGAGAAGACGGCGTAGAGATTTCTGTACCTACTGATCGCGCCGAAGCCCTGGCCTCGGCCTTGTTGGCCTTTGACGAAGTTGAATGGATTGGCCTCGGTGCGCGCGATTCTTTGCGTCTAGAAGCGGGCCTGTGTCTGTACGGCCACGACCTTGATCAATCCACTAGCCCTGTAGCTGGCAACCTTATGTGGGCTATGCAAAAAGCGCGTCGTCCAGGTGGTGAGCGTGAAGGTGGTTTCCCTGGCGCAGATAAGATTTTTGCTGAATTAGCAGCAGGTGCAAGTGAGCTGCGTGTAGGTTTGTTGCCAGAAGGTCGCGCTCCTGTGCGCGAAGGCGTAGAAATCGTTACTGAAGATGGCACTGTCATTGGTCGTGTTACTTCCGGTGGTTTTGGCCCTACTTTGGGCGCTCCCGTTGCCATGGGTTATGTTGCCGCAGAGCACGCCGAAGTTGGTGGTCAAGTGTTTGCCTTGGTGCGTGGTAAGCAATTACCTTGCCGTGTAGCAAGTATGCCATTTGTGCCACAGCGTTATTATCGCGGTTAAAGCTTTTTAATCTCGCGTTACCTATAAGGCTTTTTAATCCTACGTGGCCCCGTTACAATGGCTCCATACATCCCTATGGAGCTAGTAACGTGGCCTATCAGCCTGATCAAACCCAATCCATTCTTTGGCACGACTACGAAACCTTCGGTATAGACCCTAAGTTTGACCGTCCCGTGCAGTTTGCTGCTATTCGTACAGATCTAGATTTCAATCCTATTGGCGAGCCCATGATGTGGTATTGCCGACCCGCCGACGACTATTTGCCTTCTCCAGGCGCTTGCTTGGTAACGGGCATTACCCCACAACATGCGCAGCAAGAGGGCTTGCCAGAAGTGGAGTTTATGGCGCGCATCAATGCGGTCATGAGTGAGCCGGGTACCTGTGTGGTGGGTTACAACAATCTGCGCTTTGATGATGAGTTTACCCGCTATGGTTTGTATCGCAATTTCTTTGATGCCTACGCACGTGAATGGCAGGGTGGTAACAGCCGCTGGGATTTGATTGATTTGATGCGCGCAGCTTCGGTGTTGCGCCCAGAGGGCATCAACTGGCCACGCAACGAAGAAGATCAACTGGTTTTGAAACTGGATCAACTTGCGCCAGCTAACGGCATTGAGCATGGCGATGCCCACGATGCCTTGGCGGATGTGTGGGCAACCATTGCTATGGCTAAGAAATTGCGCGAAGCCCAGCCGCGTCTATATAACTTTGCTTTTCAGATGAAGCACAAAGCGCAAGTGTGGGGCCAGTTAGACCTGCAGATGCAAAAGCCTGTGTTACATGTATCGGGCATGTATGGTCGTAAGAACGGTTATCTAGCCCTAGTCGCCGCCATGGCGAAACATCCTACAAATAAAAACGGCGTTTTGGTGTTTGATTTGCGCCAGGACCCCAAGCAGTGGCAGTCTGCTAGTGTGGAAGAGTTAAAGCTAGCGCTGTTTTCTCGCCAACAAGAACTTGGGGATCAACCGCGTTTGCCGGTAAAAGAAGTGCAGGTGAATAAATGTCCGCTAGTTGCACCAATGAATACCTTGGCCGAAGACACAGGGCGGCAATATGGCATTGAACGCCAAGCTAGCATTGATAACTTGCGTTGGTTGCAAACTAATCCAGACTTTGTGCAACGAGTCGTCGAAGCCTACAGTATGCGCGACCCTATGCCAGTAGGTGATGTTGATGCCTCACTTTATGGTGGTGGTTTCTTTGATGATCATGACAAGCGCATGATGCAGCAGGTACATGAAACGCCACCCGAGCAATGGTCTGGCAGTGCCTTTGTATTTCACGACGAGCGTTTACCTCGATTGCTGATGCGTATGAAAGGCCGTAGTTATCCGGATCAGTTAAGTTCCTCAGAAGCTGAGCACTGGGAAATGTTCCGCCAGCAACGCCTATTAGAGGGCGAGCCGCAAGGTGTGCGTACCTTTGAGCAATTTGGCGCAGAGTTAAATAAATTGGCCCAAGAGCGTACTGATGAAGCCAGTCAGTCAGTGCTGCAAGACTTGGCGATGTATGCCGAATCTATTTATCCCTATTAACGACAAATAAAGCTGACTACCTTGTTAATGTCCTTGTTTGGTTTATTTGTTTCGGGTTTGATTGCGGCGACTATCTTGCCGGGTGCCTCGGAGTTGTTGTTTGCTCAGCAAGTATTAGCCAATCCTCAGCAGGTGTTTATGCTTTGGTTGGCTGTTAGCTTGGGTAATAGCTTGGGCGGTGTCATTACCTTTTATATGGGTGTGGGTATAGGACGTTTGGGTAGCACTTGGCATGTGGCGAAAAAATTACGCATACAGCCGCCCAAAGAATCTGTATTGCATGGCGTGCAACATTATGGGCGCTGGTTGTTGCTATTAACTTGGTTGCCGGTGATTGGCGATGCCTTTGCGTTAGCTGCGGGCATGCTTGGTTGGCCGCGCTTATCGAGCATGGTCTTGATAGCATTAGGTAAAGCGGCGCGCTATGGCGCCTTGGCTTGGATCATCACCGGCTAGAGCTACTGACTAGCTAGCTTTATTAAGCATCACCTTCGTCACGTAAGAATACCCATTCTTTGGCTTTGCTTTGCTCTGCACTATAGTAGTAGCCAGCTACATCAAATTCACGCAACTTGTCGACATCGTCAATGCGGTTTTCGATAACCCAGCGCGCCATCAAACCACGGGCTTTTTTAGCGTAAAAACTAATGATTTTGTATTGGCCATTTTTCTGGTCTTTAAATACCGGTGTAATGATTTCGGAATCTAGGTTTTTAGCTTGCACGGCTTTGAAGTATTCGTTGGAAGCTAGGTTAACTAACACTGGGTTAGCCTGCTGCTTGAGTTCTTCATTTAGTTTGTTAGTAATCTGTTGATCCCAAAAGGTGTAAAGATCTTTGCCTTTATTATTTGCAAACTTGGTGCCCATTTCTAAACGGTAGGCTTGCATTAAATCCAGTGGGCGTAACAGCCCGTATAAACCCGATAGGATACGCAGATGAGACTGAGCCCAGTTAAGGTCATCTGCGCTCAAAGTGTCTGCATCTAGTCCTGTGTATACATCACCTTTAAAGGCCAATGCCGATTGTTTGGCATTGTCTTGAGTAAAGGGTTGCTGCCAAGAGCCGTAACGAGCAACGTTAAGGGCGGCTAGCTTATCACTCAGTTTCATCAATGCGGCCAAATCTTGTGGGCTGACTTCACGCAGCTGCTCAATTAATTCCTGTGATTGTGCCAGCATATCCGGTTGCGTATGGGTGTCGACATGGGCAGGTGTTTCAAAATCCAGAGTTTTGGCAGGTGATAAGACAATGATCATGGTGAAGCTCTTACAGTAGTTGTGCGCAGTCAGGCTGTGCGGTGATGATGCAGTTTAAAGATTATAGCACTGTGGCTCAAGTAATGACGGTGTTAAACTAGGCGAATGATCTCTCGTAACCAACTTCTACAAACTATTCAGCAGCAGAGTCAGTTGCAGCCTTTGTTAATCATTGCCATAGATGGCTATGCTGGAGCAGGTAAATCCACCTTGGCAGCATGGCTTGCTGATCAGTTGCTGCAATGCCAAGTGATCAGTATGGATGATTTTTATCGGCCCTTGTCGGTGGCTGAGCAACAAGAGTATAAAGCGGAACAGGCCGTGCAGGCCTATCTGCATACGGCCAATGTGGTTGATAAGATACTGCGTCCGCTGCATGAGGGGCATGAGGCTTCATGGCAAGCCTTGGATTGGGTCTCCAAAACTTGGATATCAAGAACGCCCGTACAACCTCAAGGGGTTGTGTTGTTAGAAGGCGTGTTTTCTACCCATGCAGATTTTTTGCCATGGTTGGATAATAGCGTCCTAGTTGAGGCCGGTGCCCAGGCGCGTCTTCAACGAGTGCTAGCAAGACCCCAGTCAGATACCTCTTGGGTTGCTCATTGGCAGGGCACAGAAGACTGGTTTCATAAAGCCAATGTCACTCGGCAGGTTGTCGATTGGATAGTCCCTGGTGACAATGGCTAAAATTGGTGGTTTTTGGTGCTTGTCCTAAAGTCACAATTTGTCGTTGCTCAAGTTTTTAAATGACTACAATATTGGCACGAAAAATGCCAAATTTTTTTGCAAAAAAAGCTATAAAAAACATTTTGGCTGCAGCCCTTGAGGCGTCTGATGTTGCACTATGTCAAGCCATGAGAATAAAAAAAGAGCAGTTTTTTTGCTTGATTTTATCTCCTTGAATATCTATATTTGGTGCCCATTCAAGGGGGGATCCACTACATATGGTGTTTTGTGTTAAAAAACAACACTATTTTGTACTTGCCCTTATATAGCGCGCTCATACCGAGTGCTAAGCGGCCACAGAGCTCGCAAAGCAATAACAAAATCAATCTCTAGTTTGAACAAAGCAAAGGCACAGCATGCAAGACTTAATGGTGACGAAGCGCGACGGTGAGCAGGAAAAAATTGACCTGGAAAAGATTCACCGCGTAATCCATTGGGCCGCAGAAGGTTTGCAAAACGTTTCTGTATCCCAAGTAGAAATCAAATCCCATATTCAGTTCTTCGATGGCATTCGCACCGAAGATATTCATGAAACCATTATAAAGTCAGCTGCTGACCTGATCTCAGAAGAGACTCCAGATTATCAGTACCTGTCTGCGCGTCTGGCTATTTTCCACCTGCGCAAAAAAGCCTTTGGTCAGTTTGAACCACCGCATTTGTACGACCATGTACAACAGATGGTGGCTGCTGGTCGCTATGACCAAGCCTTATCTACAGACTACACGCAAGCTGAATACAACGAGCTAAATGATCATATTGATCATGCCCGTGATATGAACTTCAGTTATGCCGCCGTAAAGCAGATGGAAGGTAAATACCTAGTACAAAACCGTGTTACCGGTGAAGTCTACGAAAGCCCACAGATCCTTTATATGTTGGTGGGTACCTGCTTATTCTCTGGCTACCCTGTTGAAACTCGTCTTGGTTATGTGAAGCGTTTCTATGATGCTTGTTCTTTGTTCAAGCTATCTTTGCCAACGCCTATTATGGCGGGTGTACGTACCCCAACACGTCAATTTAGCTCCTGCGTATTGATTGAATGTGGAGACTCCCTAGATTCCATTAATGCCACCGCTGGTGCCATTATCAAGTATGTGAGTCAGCGTGCTGGTATCGGTATCAACGCCGGTCGTATTCGCGCCCTAGGCAGCCCAATCCGTGGTGGTGAAGCTTTCCATACGGGCATGATTCCGTTTATCAAGCACTTCCAAACAGCGGTTAAGAGCTGCTCTCAAGGTGGTGTGCGTGGTGGTGCTGCTACTTTGTTCTACCCAATTTGGCACTTGGAAGTTGAGTCCTTGCTAGTGTTGAAGAACAACCGTGGTGTTGAAGAAAACCGTGCTCGTCATATGGACTATGGTGTGCAGTTCAACCGCTTGATGTATAAGCGTTTGATTAAGGGTGGCAACATTACTATGTTTAGCCCATCTGATGTGCCAGGCTTGTATGATGCCTTCTTTGAAGATCAAGACTTGTTTGAAAAGCTCTATGAAGCAGCAGAAAACAATCCTGATATTCGCAAGCGTACCGTTAAGGCTGTCGACCTGTTTAGTAAGTTCGCGCAAGAACGTGCTCAGACTGGTCGTATTTATCTACAAAACGTTGACCACTGTAATACTCGTAGCGCCTTTGATCCAGCTAAGGCACCTGTACGCCAAAGCAACTTGTGCTTGGAAATTGCACTGCCTACGGCACCAATGGAAACCATTGACGACCCCAATGGCGAAATTGCCCTATGTACCTTGTCTGCCTTTAACCTAGGTGCTCTAGAAAATCTAGATGAGCTAGATAATTTGTCCGACCTTATTGTACGCGCCTTGGACAGCTTGTTGGATTATCAAGAGTACCCAATGCCTGCCGCTTACCGCGCTAGCATGCAGCGTCGTACCTTGGGTGTGGGTGTTACCAACTATGCCTACTACCTAGCCAAGAACGGCGTGCGCTACTCTGACGGTTCGGCTAACAACCTTACTCACCGTACTTTTGAAGCGGTACAGTATTACTTGCTTAAGGCCTCCAACAACTTGGCCCAAGAGCAGGGTGCTTGCCCAGCCTTTGGTGATACCTTTTACGCTCAAGGCAAGATGCCTATCGACACCTACAAGAAGGACGTGGATAAGTTCTGTGACGAAGCTTTGCATTTTGATTGGGACGCCTTGCGTGCCAGCATTCTTGAGCACGGTCTGCGTAACAGCACCATGACGGCCTTGATGCCTTGTGAAACTTCTAGCCAAATCACCAACAGCACCAACGGTATTGAGCCGCCACGTGGCTTTGTGAGTGTGAAGGCAAGTAAAGACGGTATCTTGAAACAGGTCGTACCTGAATTTGAGCGTCTAAAAGACAACTATGAGTTGTTGTGGAGCATCCCTAACAACGAAGGCTACTTGCAGCTTATCGGTATTATGCAAAAGTTTGTGGATCAGGCTATTTCTGCCAATACCAACTATGACCCTGCGCGTTTTGAAAACGAAAAAGTACCTATGAAGCAGTTGCTAAAAGACTTGCTGACTGCCTACAAGTACGGCGTTAAAACCTTGTACTACCATAACACCCGTGATGGCGCCGATGACGGCCAAGATGACGGTTGTGAAGGCGGCGCTTGCAAGCTGTAACTGGTTATTAATATGGAGGCCTGTGTTTAGCACAGGCCTCATAACGTAAATTTAAAGAATTTAGTATGACTTACTCTACTTTTAATAAGACCAAAAACGATGCCCTTAAAGAGCCTATGTTCTTTGGTCAAAATGTAAACGTTGCTCGTTATGACCAGCAGCGCCATGCTATTTTTGAAAAGCTCATCGAAAAACAGTTATCCTTTTTCTGGCGTCCAGAAGAAGTGGATTTGTCCACCGACCGTAAAGACTTTATGGCTATGGCGGAGCACGAAAAACACATTTTCTTGAGCAACCTCAAGTACCAGACTTTGCTTGATAGTGTGCAAGGCCGTTCCCCTAACGTGGCCTTTTTGCCTGTGGTGTCTTTGCCTGAATTAGAGACTTGGTTAGAAACTTGGTCCTTTAGCGAAACCGTGCACAGCCGTAGTTATACCCACATTATCCGTAACGTAGTAGCTGACCCTAACGTGGTGTTTGACGATATCGTTGATAATCCAGAAATCGTTAAGCGTGCGGAATCGGTAACGCGTTATTACGACGAGTTTATTGCCAAGTGCAATTTGTACAGTTTGGTTGGTGAAGGTGAACACCAGCTGAATGGTGAAACCGTGGTTGTGAATCTAAGTGAACTTAAGCGTCTTATGTACCTAACGGTAGCTTCCGTTAACGTATTGGAAGCCGTTCGCTTTTACGTGAGCTTTGCTTGCAGCTTTGCCTTTGCAGAGCGTGCCATCATGGAAGGTAACGCCAAGGTCATCAAATTGATTGCCCGTGATGAGGCTCTACACCTTGCTGGCACTCAGCATATGCTGAATCTGATGGCTAACGGCCAAGACGATCCAGAAATGGTAGAGATTGCTGCATCTTGCAAGGAAGAAGTTAGAGAAATCTTTATGGAAGCGGCTGAGCAAGAAAAAGAGTGGGCCAGCTACCTGTTTAAAGACGGTTCCATGATTGGCTTGAATGCTGAGATTCTTAAAGAATATGTGGAATACATCTCTAACGTACGTATTCGTGCCCTAGGCTTTGAAGACCTATTCCCCGGGCGCAACGCCAACCCACTACCATGGATGAACGCCTGGCTAGTGAGTGACAACGTACAGGTAGCCCCACAGGAAGCAGAAATTAGCTCCTACTTGGTAGGTGCTATCGACAGTGATATGGATGATGCTGATTTCGACGACTTCGATCTCTAAGTAACATCGTCACACAATTATAAATGGGGACAGGTGGCAAACATCTGGCCCCTTTTTTATGTACAGGATGTACTGTATGCCGCGGTGACATGGATGTCAAAGAGCGGCGATGCCAAAGAGCTTTATGACTAGAGTTACCGTCAACAATAGCATTGTATTTGACTATGATGCCGAGTTTTCTTTGCTGGATAGCATGGAAGAGAACGAGGTGCCTGTTACTTACAACTGCCGTGGTGGTTATTGTGGTTTGTGTAAAGTGAAGTTAACGCAGGGTAAGGTCACCTGGGTGCAAGACAGTTTGGTGACGCTGCAAAGCGACGATGTGTTGACCTGTTGTTGTGTGCCCGATGGGCCCATCTCGATTGAGACCTAGGGACTGGCTTTTTTGCGTAGCAAAAGTGCCTGTCCCTTAAGTTTATTAAGTTTCCACCTGTCCCTTAAGTTTGTTAGCATCGTATGCGAAAGTTTGACGGGACAGGCACTTTCCTGCGGAAAGAGCCAGTCCCTGTATCGTATTAACGATTAATACGCGCCTGCTTCAATGTATCAGCAATCAAAAACGCCAATTCCAAAGCCTGGTCGGCATTCAAACGTGGGTCACACGCCGTGTGGTAACGGTTGTGCAGATCTTCCGCAGAAATATCATGGGCGCCGCCCATACATTCCGTGACGTTTTGACCTGTCATTTCAAAGTGTACGCCGCCGGCATAGGTGCCTTCTGCAGCGTGCACGTCAAAGAAACCTTTTACCTCACGTAATACGTCATTGACCATACGGGTCTTGAAGCCAGTTGACGACTTCACTGTATTACCGTGCATTGGGTCTGAGCTCCATAGCACTTCACGGCCTTCGGCCTTCACGGCGCGTACCAAGGCCGGTAGATGCTCAGTCACATTGTCTGCGCCCATGCGCGCGATAATGTTGATACGACCTGCTTCGTTGTCTGGGTTTAAAACGTCTAGCAAACGCAATAGATCGTCGGCCTTCATCGTGGGGCCGGCTTTAAAGCCTAATGGGTTTTTAACGCCGCGTAGGAATTCCACATGAGCGCCGTCAACTTGGCGAGTACGGTCACCAATCCACAGCATATGTGCGGAGCAGTCATACCAGTCGCCAGTAATGCTATCTTGGCGAGTCAAAGCTTGCTCAAAATTTAGCAACAAGGCTTCGTGGGAAGTATACAGGCTGGTTTCATGCAGCTGCGGAGCAGTCTGGGCATTAACTCCGCAAGCGGCCATAAAGTTCAATGACTGGTCAATCTGCGAGGCAAGTGTCTCGTAACGTTCGCCAAGTGGGCTATTGCCAACAAAGTCTAGGTTCCAACGGTGTACCTTATTAAGGTCGGCAAAACCACCTTGGGCAAAGGCGCGCAATAGGTTTAGGGTAGCGGCCGATTGGTTGTAGGCCTGAATTAGCTTTTCTGGATTAGGTACACGAGCATCGCTGGTGAAATCCAAATCGTTAATAATATCGCCGCGGTAGCTTGGCAAAGTAACGCCATCAATGGTTTCCATATCGGCAGAGCGCGGCTTGGCAAATTGGCCAGCCATGCGGCCTACTTTCACCACTGGGCAGCTACCGGCAAAGGTCAGTACCACGGCCATCTGTAGCAGCACCTTAAAGGTGTCTCGAATATTACCTGCGCTAAATTCTGCAAAGCTTTCGGCACAGTCGCCACCTTGTAACAAAAACGCCTTGCCGTGAGTAACATCGGCAAGTTGACGAGTTAGGGCTCGGGCTTCACCGGCAAACACCAAAGGCGGTAAATTGCCAAGTTGTTGTTCAACGTTGGCTACGGCGTTGGCATCGGTGTAATTAGGTTGTTGCAGGATGGGGAAGTTGCGCCAGCTGGCGGGAGTCCAATTATTCATTTGTATGGTGAAATTCGTCTAAGTTGAAAAAAATATAAGCACAGACGATTTATAACATGGCCCGCCTAGATTGGCTATGGCTGCATGGGATTTTATTGCCTGCAGTTTGTGTCAGGTGCGCTACCAGCTGGATAGTGTGCTGGTTACAGTAAATGAATATGTTAAAAATGAAAAACATGAGATTAGTGCTAATATATTAATAAGAGTATTGATTAAGAGATAAGCCTTGGAGTTTCTATGGTAGTTCCTTTGAAGGGTGCAGATATTGATGGAGCACCACGGATATTGATTGTGGAGGATGATGAGCGCCTTGCTCAATTAACTAAGGATTATTTATCCGGTAATGGTTACAAGGTTGCTGTAATTTCCGATGGATCGCATGTAGAAAGTAAAATAAAGGCATTTGCCCCCCATCTAATTATCCTAGATGTGATGTTACCTGGCGACGATGGCTTGTCTATCTGTCGTCAGATTCGGCCTGCTTACAAAGGGGTAGTGATTATGCTGACAGCGAGGATTGATGAGTTAGATCAGGTGCTTGGGCTGGAAATGGGGGCGGATGACTATATCTGTAAACCTGTACAGCCGCGCTTGCTGTTGGCGCGCATAAAAGCGGCTTTGAGGCCGCGTTTGGGTGCCGATGATGCCGGTATTGGCGGTAGCGGTGACGAGCGATATCGTTTTGGAGAATTGCATATTGATAACGCTATGCGTGAAGTTTGGTTAGGCCAAGATAGTGTTGAGCTCACCAGTGCTGAGTTTGATTTGCTGTGGCTACTGGCTCGTAACGCAGGGCGTGTTTTGAGTAGGGAAGAGATTTTTAATTCTTTGCGCGGTATTGATTACGATGGTCAGGATCGTTCTATCGATGTTCGAGTATCGCGTATTCGACCAAAAATAGGCGACGACCCCGACCATCCACGGCGTATTAAAACCGTACGTAGCCGTGGCTATCTGTTTGTAAAGGAAACAATGTGAAAACACTGTCCGCAGCCCCAATAATGGGGCGCATGGAGCGTCAGATGGCCTTGCAGCAAGAGCTGATGGCCGCAATTTCTCACGAAATTAGAACCCCTGTAGCACGTCTGAATTTTGCTGTTGAGCTGATGCAGGATCGGCTACAAAAGCAGGTTCCTAATCTATCCCATCGTCATGAGCTGACAGAATCCTGCCAAGAAATGGCTCTGGATCTTGAAGAAATTAATGATTTGGTGGCAGAGGTAATGACCTATATCCATTTGGAAGATGGAGGGCCGAGTATTCGTTTTCAGCCTATGTCTGTATCCCTACTTTGCCAATCTATATTGGCGCAGTATGCGGATCACGGCCAGCGCTTGGATATGCAGCTGTTACTGCCTGATACGGACATTTCTAACATTGGCCTCAGTATTGAAGCGGAGCCCGTGCAGTTGCGTAGGGCGCTACAAAATCTTGTTGGCAACGCGGTTAAGTATGCCCATAGTAAGGTGACCATTGGCTACCAATTGTTGGATGAAAATACTTGCAGCATATTTGTCGAGGATGATGGCCCAGGTATAGATGGGGCGGACTATGGGCGTATATTTGCGCCTTTTATACGTTTAGACACTAGCCGCAGTCGCGCTACGGGTGGTTTTGGGCTAGGGCTTTCTATAGTACGGCGCATAGCTTACTGGCATAGCGGCAGGGCTGAGGTCAGCGTAAGCCAAGCGTTAGGTGGGGCGCGCCTGTCCTTGCGGCTGCCAATTCGACAGCCCAATGACAGTAAATCTGTGTTGGAAGCTAGTGATTAGCCTTGAGTAATGGGTTCTTCTGATGGACGGATACCCACTAGAGCGCGGGCTGAGGTTTCTTTAGCGGACTGCAAGAATGCTTGCATGTAATCTGTATTAAGTTGATCGCTACGTACGGCGGCATAAAGAGTGCACCACACACCTTCTTCTCCTAGTGAACGCGCACTCACATAGCCGCGACTAGAGTATTCATTTAAGGCCCAGTTGGGCAGTGCGCATACACCACGGCCACTCGCCACTAATTGCATCATCATCATGGTGAGTTCGGCATGACGAATGCTTTTAGGTTCCACTTCAGCAGGTTCTAAAAAGTGGGTAAAAACATCCAACATTTCTCGTTCCACTGGATAGCAAATCAAGGTTTCTTGGGCTAGATCACTAGGCTGAATATAATCTTGTTCTGCGAGATTATGATGGTTGCTAACTGCTAATACTGACTCGTAGGTAAATAGTGGCACATAGCTTATTCCAGACAAGGGTTTGGGGTTGGCAGAGATAACAAGGTCTAGCTCACCACGTCGCAGGGCGGGTAGCGGAGCAAAGCTAAAACCACTGGCAATATCTAGTTCAATGTCTGGCCAAGCGCTGCGGTAATTATCAAGAGTAGGCATCAACCACTGGAAACAGCTGTGACATTCGATGGCAATGTTCAAGCGCCCTGAACCACCTTGGGCCAAACGTTCGATCTCTCTTTCTGTATTGCGGATTTGAGGCAGTACCTCATCGGCCAGTAACAGTAGGCGCTTGCCGGCGGTGGTGAATTCAACGGGTTTGGTTTTGCGCACAAAAATGGCCGTCCCCAGCTTTGCTTCCAAATCTTTGATTTGGTGAGATAAGGCTGACTGGGTAAGAAATACTTTTTCTGAGGCTTCTACTAGGCTGCCCGTATCACGAAGGGCAGTAATAGTGCGAAGGTGGCGCAGATCAATCATATGAATTTAGTTCAGGATAATTAGCTGGAGGCCTATTATACATAAATATTGTTCATGTTGGTTGAGTGGTCTGCAAGTGAAGGTGAATTGAATTCAAGTTTTGGAGCGGTGGGGTAGATTGGAATAATCAGGGTCAGAGGGCCTGCCCCGCGAGCAGAGCGAGTGCATTGGGTACCTGAGGTCCCCAAAACATTCCCTGCGGTCATGGGGCAGGCTCTCTGCCCCACAAGTAGCAAAAAATTAAACCGCTGGTTGCAGTACCAAAAACTCCATCAAAGCCTTTTGTGCATGGAGACGGTTTTCAGCTTCATCGAACACCACAGAGCGTGGGTCGTCAAACAAGTTTTCACTGATTTCCATACCGCGATAAGCTGGCAGGCAATGCATAAAAATAACGTCATCTGCAGCTAGGTCTAACATCGCTTCATTGACCTGGTAACCAGCAAAGGCTGCTTCGCGTGCTGCCTTTTCATCTTCTTGGCCCATAGAGGCCCAAGTGTCAGTAACCACTAAGTCTGCACCAGTTACTGCGGTGTTAGGATCACGGCTAATGCTAACGCGGTCGCTATTGGCGGCAACCAGATCTGCATTTGGGTCAAAGCCTTCTGGGCAGGCAACGCGTAGTTGGAAATCAAACTGGCGTGCAGCATTGATAAACGAATGGCACATGTTGTTGCCATCACCAACCCAAGTTACGGTCTTACCCTGAATGCTGCCGCGATGCTCAACATAGGTTTGTATGTCGGCTAGCAGTTGGCAAGGGTGGTAATCGTCCGTGAGGGCGTTGATCACTGGTACGCGAGAATTGGCAGCAAAGTTTTCTACAATGTCATGGCCGTTAGTACGGATCATAACAATATCAACCATGCTGGAAATAACCTTAGCACTGTCTTCAATAGGTTCGCCGCGGCCTAGTTGCGTATCACGCGACGACAAGAAGATGGCGTGGCCACCTAGCTGTGCCATACCAGCTTCAAAGGAAACACGGGTACGAGTAGAGGACTTTTCGAATATCATGCCCAGTACGCGATTACGGAAGGGTTCGTAAATGTCCCCTTGGTTGCGGATGGCTTTAAGTTCGATGGCGCGGTTGATAACCCAGTTTAGCTCGGCCGGACTGAGATCCAGAAGTGTCAGAAAGTGACGGGGTTGTGAGGTGGTCATGGTTTTTGCTTGCGTAAAACGAGCATTCTATGTGTTTCGGTGTGGCGATGCAAGCTAGCAAAAAGTCGTAAATAGTTGGCTTTTTTTGAAAATAATAACTGACTAAATTAGTCGGGATTGGGTATAATGTGGCCAGTTAAATTTAAGCCTCTTGAAAAATAGTTTTTTAAAACTATTTATAGGATAGATATTTATCATCTTGTTCGCGCTTTGAGCAAGGTACTGCTTTAATAGGATGAGCTAATGGACACTGTTGATACAATCAAAGATCAAATTGCTAGCAACAATATTTTGCTATATATGAAGGGCACGCCAAAGTTCCCTCAGTGCGGTTTCTCTTCGCAAACTGTGCAAGCCTTGATGGCTTGCGGTGAGCGTTTTGCATTCGTTAATATCTTGGAGCATCCAGATATTCGTGCCGAATTGCCAAAGTATGCCAATTGGCCAACTTTTCCACAGTTGTGGATCAATGGTGAGCTAGTAGGCGGTTGCGACATTGTTATGGAAATGTCCGGAACTGGCGAATTAGCGGAAATGGTTTCTGCTGCAGCACCTGCTGCTGAATAAGCCAATCTACTCAAATTAGAATTAAATTAGGAAGTGAGGCAAAGTCTCTCTTCTCGTTGACTATTAAGGAGCAACAACATGAGCGTATTAGTAGGTAAGCAAGCCCCAGATTTTACCGTACCAGCAGTATTGGGTGACGGCACTATCGTTGATGACTTTAACCTAGCCCAGGCAATTGATGGCAAGTATGGTTTGGTATTCTTCTATCCTTTGGACTTCACCTTTGTATGTCCTTCTGAGCTTATTGCTTTGGATCACCGTATGGATGAGTTCAAGGCGCGTGGCGTTGAAGTAATCGGTGTTTCTATCGATTCTCACTTCACTCACAACGCATGGCGTAACACCCCAATCAATGATGGTGGTATTGGCCCAGTTAAGTACACGCTAGCTGCTGACATGGCTCACGACATCTGCCGCGCCTATGACGTTGAAGTTGCTGATGGTAGCGTTGCTTACCGTGGTGCTTTCTTGATCGACCGTGACGGCCAGGTACGTTCACAAATCGTTAACGACTTGCCACTAGGTCGTAACATGGACGAATTGCTACGTTTGGTTGACGCACTTCAGTTCCACGAAGAGCATGGCGAAGTTTGCCCTGCCGGTTGGCAGAAGGGCGACTCTGGTATGAAGGATTCTCCAGAAGGCGTTGCTTCTTACTTGTCTGCGAACGCTGATAACCTGTAGGTCGGGTCAGTGTGCCCCATGTCTGTAAGACATGTATTGGGCAATTAACCCGACAAGTCGGACTAAAGTCCGACCTACAGTCCGACTCACGGTCTAGCCTACAACATTGGTCTAACTGACACTGCTAAAACCCCGTTTGGATCAATTCCGGCGGGGTTTTTTGTTGCTGCAAACTAGGCATTCATTGCATAAGGCTATGGGGGTCGGTAAAATTGGCCTCTTTTTTCGCCTCTACTAGAGCACTTTCACCTGAGCAGGATTCCTGAATGTCCACAAGCAGCCCTAAAGTCACACAAGCACCAGTGCCAATGCGCTTTGTGGGGCCTATTAAAATTCAGGGGCAAGGCTGGGCTGACAAGGTAAAGGTGCCATTGGCAACCTACGAAATTCCCTTGTGGCACTCTGTAGGCCGTGGTGCTCGAGTATCGGTACTTTGCGCAGGCATTAAAACCACCGTCGTTGATGAGCGTATGACACGCTCTATTCTGTTGGAAGCTGACGATGCTGGTGCTGCCTTGCAGGCATGGCAGTCTCTACAAAACAGCCAAGCACAAATGCAAGAGCAGGTAAGTCAGCATAGTCGCTTTGCCAAGCTAATTGATATGCATGCCCAGATCGTAGGCAATTTGCTTTATGTGCGCCTAGAATTTACTACGGGTGATGCATCGGGTCATAACATGGTGACTCAGGCTGCCGACAATATTATGACCTGGCTATTAGAGGCCTATCCGCAATTACGCTATTGCTCTATTTCCGGTAACTACTGCAGTGATAAAAAAGCCACGGCTGTTAACGGTATCTTGGGTCGCGGTAAATACGTGGTGGCAGAAATCATTATTCCCCGTGAGTTATGTGAGCGCCGTTTACTGACCACGCCAGAGAAAGTAGTAGACTTAAATATCAAGAAGAACCTCATTGGTACCTTGATGGCTGGCGGTCTGCGTAGTGCCAATGCCCATTATGCCAATATGTTGCTGGGCTTTTATCTGGCTACGGGCCAAGATGCGGCCAATATTATCGAAGGCTCCCAAGGGGTCACCCATGCCGAGGTGCGTGACGGCGATTTGTATTTCTCCTGTACCATGCCAAATCTGATCATGGGTACCGTGGGCAATGGCAAGGGTTTAGATTTTGTTACTGAAAACCTAGCATTGCTTGGTTGTGCTGAAGAGCGCGAAGCTGGTGAAAATTCTCGTCGCTTGGCGCAAATATGTGGTGCTACGGTATTGTGCGGTGAATTGTCTTTGCTAGCTGCCCAGACTAATCCTGGTGAGTTGATGGAAGCGCACGTTAAATTGGAGCGCAATGCCAAATGAGTGAGCAAACCGCCAATCGCAAGCGTGAGCATATCGACGTCATTAATCGTGATCCTATGGTTGATCGTCAGCAGCACTTTTTTGATGCTATACAGCTGCAGCATCGCGCCTTGCCAGAAATTGATTTACAAGACGTTGATTCTAGCGTCACGGTGATGGGTAAGCGTTTGAGCTTTCCATTACTTATTTCCTCCATGACCGGTGGTGACGATGAGCTGGTACAAAAAGTTAACCGTCACCTAGCCGAAGCTGCACAGATTACGGGTGTGGCTATGGGCTTAGGCTCGCAACGGGTGATGTTGGAGCAGCAAGAGGCTATAGCCAGTTTTCAGGTACGGGAATTTGCCCCAGATATTCTGTTGCTTGGTAACCTAGGCGCTGTGCAGCTTAATAACGGCGTGACACCTGAGCAAGTGCGAGGCATGTTAGAAGCTGTGCAAGCTGATGCTTTATTCTTGCATCTCAATCCGTTGCAAGAAGCCGTACAGCCAGAAGGTGATACCAACTTTGCTGGTTTAGCTAAGCGTATAGGAGAGCTGCAAGCCTCCCTAGATGTACCTGTGGTATTAAAGGAAGTGGGTGCCGGCTTGAGTGTGCCAGATATCGAACTGGGTTTGGCACAAGGCATTAAATGGTTTGATGTGGCCGGACGTGGTGGTACGTCTTGGGCACGCATTGAGCAACACCGTCGTAAAGACGATAGTGAGCTGGGCTTTACCCTGCAAGATTGGGGTATTCCAACCCCAGTTGCTATGCGCCAGGCGCGACCTTATATGGATCAAGCAAATTTTATTGCCAGTGGCGGCTTGCGCAATGGGCTAGACCTAGTAAAGAGTGTTATAATCGGCGGCTGTTTAGGGGGTGTTGCTAAACCCTTGTTAGCCCCTGCTATGGAGTCGACAGAAGCCGTTGTTGCAGCTATCGAGTCCTTGAAAAAAGAATTTGTCACCGCCATGTTCTTATTGTCTGTGCAAAATGTTGAAGATTTGCGCTTAAATGATGCTTTATTGATGCCACCTGGCACTTGGGGTTAACCCTCTAGTGTAAACTGGTGGTGATATTTGTTACGCATGTTAATCATTGAACTATTGCGGTAATAGGGAAGAATTGAGATCTTTTATGTCTGTCGGTATTGATGACATCAGTTTTTATACAGCCAACTACTGCCTGGATCTGCAGGAGTTAGCTGACAACAACGGTTCTGACGCTGCCAAGTATACGGTAGGTATTGGTCAGGAGCGCATGAGCATGCCCGGTGCCGATGAAGACGTCGTGACCATGGCGGCTAATGCCTGTCTGCCTTTGCTAGAGGGCATGGAGCAGCGTGGTGAAGACATAACGGCTATCACTACAGTATTATTTGCCACAGAAACTGGCATTGACCAGTCAAAAGCCGCCGGTGTCTATCTACACCGTTTGTTAGGTTTGTCATCACGCTGCCGCGTGGTTGAGCTAAAGCATGCTTGCTACAGTGCTACAGCTGCTTTGCAGATGGCAACAGCTATGGTCGCTCGCAAGCCAGAAGAAAAAGTCCTTATTGTTGCTTCTGACATAGCCCGTTATGATCGCCAGTCACCAGGCGAAGCTACCCAAGGTTGTGGTGCCGCTGCTATGCTGATTGCCGCCAACCCAAGAATTATTGAATTGGATGCAGAAACCGGTATCCACACGGAAGACGTGATGGATTTCTGGCGGCCTAACTATCGCTCCACGGCTTTAGTTGATGGTAAGTATTCTACCAAGGTGTACCTACGTAGCGTGCGTGCAGCCTGGCAGGATTTTCAGCGCCAATCTAGTTTGTTATTCACCAACTTCGATTACTTTTGCTATCACTTGCCGTTTAGTCGCATGGCGCAAAAGGCCCATAACCATCTAGCCAACAGCAACGACCATGCTCTAAGCCGGGGTGATTTGGAGCAGCAAATTGACGCTAGCTTAATTTATAACCGTATCACCGGTAATAGTTATACGGCGGCCATGTACATTGGTTTTATCTCCTTGTTGGATAATCTAAAAGACCTTGCCGATAAGCGTATTGGTTTTTTTAGTTATGGTTCTGGTAGTGTTGGCGAGTTCTTTACAGGTAAGCTGGTAGCCGGTTATGAAAGCATGCTGCATACGCAGTTGCACCGAACCATGTTGGATGCTCGTCAGTCTGTAACCTACGACGAATACGTGAAAATGTATGATTTCCAAGTGCCACAAGATGGTGCTGATCATCAGTTCCCTTGCCAAACCACAGGGCGGTTCCGCCTTGCCGGTATCAGCCAGCATAAACGCCAATACGAGGCGCGATGACCGCGCAGGTCAGCGCCCAGCGTAATGCTTGGGCAACAGCACCCGGTAAGGTGATCATTACCGGGGAGCATGCGGTCGTGTATGGGCAGCCAGCCTTAGCCGCAGCCATCAATCGTTTATCGACTGCCAAGGTCACTTGGCATGCCAATACCTCTCTCGCTCCAGGCTCCTTGTCCAATGCCGCCGTGACGCTATCAATGCCGCAGATGCATGTGCAGCGCTGCTTGTCAGTTGCCGCACTCAAGCAATTGGCCGAGCAAATAGCGGCTAAGCATCGTGACTTTTTAGCTGGCACGGCGGATTTATCAGATCTATTCCAACAACCAGAAGACCTGCTGTTGGCTGCCTTAGGTCATGTTATTAATGTCTATGCCTTGTACATTGAGCAACCTCTGACCATTGAGCTGCAAACCGATCTACTACTGGGTGGCGGTATGGGCTCTTCCGCCTCCTTGGTCGCGGCTATATTAGCGGCATTTTTGACGGCTTGTAACATCAGTTTTACTCAGCAGCAGTTAGTGGAGCATGTTTTGGTTGCCGAACACTGGCAGCATGGGCGCTCCAGTGGACTTGATCCGCAAGTGTGTGTGCAAGGTGGCGTGCAGTCATTTCAACAGGGGCAGGCTAAAACACTAGATGTCGTTACGCCCGGTGATTTGTATTTGGTTACTTCAGGTAGGCCGCAGTCTAGCACCGGAGACTGTGTTGAAGCGGTTCGACAACAGCAACATAAACCTGAGTTCTGGCAGCAGTTTGGTGACTTAGAGTCCACCGTTGAGGCTGTGCTGATTGATAGTAGGGTTTCTAACAAGGCATCTTTGATAGATTTATTGAGGACTAATCACCAGTTGTTGCAGTCCTTACAGGTGGTGCCGGCAAAGGTTGCTGCTTTCATTGCCGAAGTAGAACAAATGGGCGGTGCCGGAAAAATATGCGGCGCTGGCAGTGTTACCGGTGACCAAGGTGGTCTGCTGTTCCTAGCGGGTATCACAGATAGCCAAGTACAAGGCTTGTGTACTCAAGCTGATTACCATTATTGGCCACTGACCTGGCACCAACAGGGGGTGGTTTATGGTGTTAACTAGCTTAACTTGCAGCGCCCCGGGTAGCACTATTGTTATGGGTGAACATGCCGTGTTGCATGGCTACCCCGCTATTGTGGCGGCTTTGGACGTACGGCTGGCTGTGACCCTTAGCCCGCTAACGGACGTGCAGTTACATATTGAGTCGAGTGTTGGTGACTGGCAGTCTAGTGTTGATGAGGCCTTAATAGCCCAATTGGATCAACAACCATTGCGCTTTGTCTTGGCGGCGGTGCAGTTTTACTCTGCAGACATAAGGGGCTTGCCCGGTCTGCATATAAAAATAGACTCCGATATCGACCCCACCATGGGTTTGGGCTCTTCAGCCGCTCTGACGGTGGCCTTGGTTGGTGCCCTGCGAGCTTGGCTACAGCTAGGTCGTGATCAACAACAGACCCTGCATGATGCGGTGGCTATTATTCGTCACGTACAAGGGCGAGGCTCAGGCGCCGATGCAGCAGCAAGTTGCTACGGTGGGTTGGTGCGTTATGATGCCCAGCATAGGCAGGCACAAGCTTTGTTGTCGCAAACGGAGGCTGCGGATTTGCCTGAGCTACGTCTTATCTATACGGGTTACAAGACCCCGACGCCAGAAGTCGTTGCGCTGGTTGGCCGATGGGCGCAAGCTGAGCCTGAGTGCTATGCCAAAATATATGCAGCCATGGGTGAGCTAGTAGCAACGGCAGAGACTGCCATCAGCCAAGCCGACTGGCCGGCTATGGCGGCAGCCATGAATGGCTATCAAAAGCAGATGCAAGCCTTGGGTGTGTGCGATGAAGGCACGCAAAATGCCATCGATGCAGCTTGGCAAGAAGTAGCGTTAGTGGACAATAAACATGAGCTGGCGGTGAAAATATCCGGTTCTGGCTTGGGTGACTGTATACTGGGTCTAGGTATCCCCCATGTACAAACTTGGCCCCACGCGCAATTCGCCTTGCCGATTAGTGCCCAAGGCCTAAGCTATCAACATACATAGAGATATTATGAGTAGTATGACACCAGCCCAATGGGTACAAGATGAGCTGTTAGCCGGACGCAACACGCAGCCTGCACTTGAGCAAGCTAGCGCCTATGCGCCAGCAAATATTGCCCTGAGCAAATACTGGGGTAAGCGCGAAAAGAGTTTTAATTTACCAATTACGGGATCCTTGTCTGTGTCCTTGGCTGATCATGGTACTCAGACTCAGTTACAAATTATTGATGCTCCTGAACATCAGGTTTATCTCAATGGTGAGCTGCAAGGAGCTGATACTGCATTTGTGAAAAAGCTCGATACTTGGCTGGGGTTGTTTATGCCCGCGGATACTCATCTGCGCATAGATACCCATAACACCGTGCCAACGGCAGCGGGTTTGGCATCTTCGGCGAGTGGTTTTGGAGCCATGGCTTTGGCGTGCAATGAGCTATTTGGCTGGCAGTTGGACTACACCTCTTTATCTACTATCGCGCGCTTAGGCAGTGGCAGCGCTAGTCGTTCTCTTTGGCATGGTTTTGTAAAATGGCAGGCAGGTGAGGCGGACAACGGTCACGACAGTGTGGCTTATGTGTTGCCAGAGCGTTGGCCAAAGTTGCGCGTAGGTATTCTTACAGTCAGCAGCGCCAGTAAAGCCGTATCATCACGTGAAGGCATGCAGCGTACTGTGCAAACCTCTGAGTTATTCAAACAATGGCCAGCACAGGCTAACAGCGACTTGGCCATTATCGAGCAAGCCATAATGGATGCTGACTTTAGCTTGTTGGGTAAAACAGCCGAGCACAATGCCATGAGTATGCATGCCACTATGATTGGTGCTTGGCCACCATTGGTATATTGGCAGGCCGAATCTGTAGCTGCTATGCAGCAAGTTTGGACACTAAGGCAGCAAGGTGTAGAGGTCTATCTGACTATGGATGCTGGGCCTAATTTAAAGCTATTGTTCGAAGAACATAATACGGCTTTGGTAAAGCAAGTGTTCTCCGATTTGGATGTGATTCAGCCTTTTTCGTCAGCTAAGCAAAATAGCTGATTAGCGCCTACTTATGCACGGCTTCTTGCTCACCCGCCATAACCGAGACACTAGTGATGGCTTGGCTTTGGATTATTGGCTGGCAACGGATGACGGTGCCGTTTGTTTGCAAATATCACAGGGCCAGCGTGTCTGTTTTGTTGATAGCCGACAGCAACAGCTGGTAGAAGCCGTATTGCAAAAATTGCCTTATGACCCTCAGCACTGGCAGTTAAAACCTGTACCTCTTAAAACTTTCTCTGGCCATGATGCCGTGGCTCTGTATGTGTCTGGAGAAGCCATTTGGCGTGACGTGCGTCAGCGCTTGCAGGCCCAGAGTGTTGAGCTAATGGAAGCCGATATTCGCCCAGAAGAGCGTTTCTTGATGGAACGCTATATTACTGGTGCTATGCAATTGGATACTCAGCCTCAAGCGTGTATCAACAAAACCTTTGCTTTAGTTACCGATGCCAAAGCCAAAACCAGCGCCTATAAGCCCCAATTACGTTGTTTGTCTTTAGATATAGAAACCACCATGGATGGCCGCAGTATTCATAGTATTGCCTTGTATGGTGTGGATGCGGGTCAGCCTATACGTAAGGTGTGGTTACATTGGCCATTTCAGCAGTCAGCAGAGCATTTGCCTGAATACACAGATGTGGTGCCCAACGAGCGCCAAATGCTGCGTCAATTTGTTGCATGGCTAGAAGACTATGACCCAGATGTGTTTATGGGTTGGAGTCTAGTGCAGTTTGATTTTCGGATTCTGTGCCAGCGAGCGAGAGACCTAGGAGTACGTCTGCGTTTGGGGCGTGGTGGCGAAGAAATTCGTTGGCGTGAAGGTCATGGGGGTAGGCCTGCACGTTTGTATATGCCAGGCAGGGTAGCTTTGGACGGTATTGAGGTCATGCGTGCTGCGACTTGGCAGTTTGAATCCTTTGCCCTAGAAAACGTGGCGCAACAGCTGTTAGGTCGCGGTAAAGACATTACTAAGCCCCATGAGCGAGGCGCCGAAATTCAGCGCATGTATGCCGAAGAACCGGGCAAGCTGGTGGCTTATAACTTGGAAGATTGCCGCCTAGTATGGGATATTTTTGTAAAAGCTGATTTGTTGAATTTTGTTATTGCTCGTAGTCAGCTAACGGGTTTGCCTATGGATCGCATTGGCGGTTCGGCTCAGGCCTTTGATCATCTTTACTTGCCACGCCTACACCGTGCCGGTTGGGTGGCGCCTGCCTTTGCCTCCGGTTTGGCGGGAGACAGTCCGGGTGGCTTTGTTATGGATTCTTTGCCGGGTGTTTACGACAATGTGTTGATTCTGGATTTTAAGAGCTTGTATCCCAGTATTATTCGCAGCTTTATGATCGATCCCTTGGGGTTGATAACTGGCTCTCAACAAGCTCATGCCATTGAGGGTTTTAAGGGCGCCAGTTTTAGTCGCCAAGACGCTATCTTGCCGGAAATTATTAGCAATCTGTGGCAAGCAAGAGACGATGCTAAGCAACAAAATAATACCCCCTTATCCACTTCCATCAAGATCGTAATGAACTCCTGCTACGGAGTCTTGGGCTCTAGCCAGTGTCGCTTTTATGATCAGCGTTTGGCATCGTCTATTACCCAGCGTGGCCATGCCATATTGAAGCAGACTAAAACATTGATTGAGCAGCAGGGCTATAAAGTTATTTATGGTGATACGGACTCAGTTTTTGTGTGGTTGGGCGAAGACAAGATGAACGCCGACCAAGCCAAAGGTGTAGGTCACCAATTAGCGTCTGAGCTTAATGATTGGTGGCAACAGCATTTACGTGATGAGTATGACCTTACAAGCTATTTGGAACTGGAGTTTGAAACCCTATTCAAACGCTTTGTCATGCCCACTATTCGTGGTTTAGAAGTAGGCAGTAAAAAGCGCTATGCTGGGCAAGTTGTACAAGCCGATGGCTCCTTGAAAATGATGTTCAAAGGCTTGGAAAGCGTACGCACCGACTGGACCGTGTTAGCAAGAGAGTTACAGCAGGAACTGTACGACTTGGTATTTGCCGGTGACCCTTATGATGCTTTGATCAAAGGCTTAGTGGCTGATGTCATGGCAGGTCTAAAAGACGAAAAGCTGGTTTTTCGTAAGCGTATTCGACGTCCATTGGCAGATTATCAAAAGAATATCCCGCCTCACGTGCAGGCAGCCAACAAAGCAGAAGCTCACTTTGCTGAACAAGGCTTGCCCAGCCGCTATAAAAATGGCGGTTGGGTGGAATATGTGATTACCGTTGCTGGTCCGCAGGTTGTTGATTTGTGTGATCAGCCTCTGGACTATGAGCATTATATCGACAGGCAACTAGAGCCTATTGTAGATGGCTTACTGCCCCTTTTAGGGGATAGCTACGGCCGTATTATGGATAAACAACTGCAGCTGCTTTAGTTGCTGGTGCTGTTAGATCATATAGATGATCAACCTTTTTGGGCCATGGGCTCCCATTTGTAATTTTTGCTCTATGTCGGCACTGCGGGATGGGCCGGTGATAAAGTTCACCGTGCGTGGTAGCTTGGCTTGTCGGACTAGATCCCAAGCATCTTCGTAACCACCTATGACGTCTTCTTTGCGCAATAGCACACAATGGATATCGGGTAGTAGATTGAGCGTGGTCGGTGAGTTCGGTCCTGACTTTAAAACCAGTGTGCCTGTTTCTGCTACACCGGCAATGCAACTAGTGAGGCTAATTAGATCACCTTTTTGCGCGACGCGCTGAGCCGTCTCAATATTGGCAGACTGCCAGTCAAGATTGGTCAGTTGTGTTTCGCTCGCAATGACAAGAGGCCTAGTGTCGCCTTCTGGTATGAGGCTTGTTAACTGTTCAGGCAATTGCTCTAGTGATTCTAAGTGAGTGATTTCAGCTGCGGCTTCTGTGGCCATGGCAATAAACATATCAATAGCTGCTTGACCTTGGGCCTGGGCTCTTTGTGGCACTAAGTTACGCTGCGGCTGTGTCATGGCGGATTGTAGCTGTTGTTGCTTTGCTGCAGATAGCGCTTCGCGTCCTAGGCCTTGGCGAATACGGCTCAGGATTTGATGTCTGTTTTGCTGTGAAGACGTACTCATGATTTGTCTCCCTTATTTTGTTGTTGTTTCCATTGCTGTTGAAAACTGCTGCCCTGAGGTGCAGGAAGATCGCGCCATAGAGTCCAACCACGGCCTACGGGTAAGCTCTTTAGGCGGCCTTTGTTGCCCGCCATAATGGACATTGCTTTGATGGCTATACTACTGCCTAGCTTATATAAACGTGGGTGGCGAGCTAACCAAGCCCAGCCGCCAATGGCCATGCGGCCTATAGCAGGGCTGGCCTGTTGTTGGTGTTGGGTTTCACGCCAGCTACGCATGAGCTTTGGTAAGGGGATGCGTACCGGGCATACGGATTCGCATTTACCACAAAAGGTGGATGCATTGGGTAGATGCCCAGCATCATGGATGCCAATCATCTTAGGTGTCAGTACTGAACCCATAGGGCCGGGATAAACCCAGCCATAGGCGTGACCGCCAATTTGGCTATATACCGGACAATGGTTCATACAGGCAGAGCAGCGGATGCAGCGCAGCATGTCTTGTAGGTCATCACCGACCATGCTAGAACGGCCGTTGTCGACTAGGACTACGTGAAATTGCTCAGGGCCGTCTTGGTCGCCGGGTTGGCGTGGGCCACTAGATAAGGTGTTGTAAACGGTGCATTCTTGGCCTGTAGCAGAGCGCGAAAGTAAGCGCATGAACAAGCTTAGGTCTTCTAGGGTGGGTACGCATTTTTCGATGCTGGTAACCACAATGTGCACTTTAGGCAGAGTCTGGGTAAGGTCACCGTTACCCTCGTTGGTAACGATAATAGTACTACCGGTCTCTGGCACATAAAAGTTAGCACCGGTAATGCCCACGTCTGCAGCAACAAAGTGATCGCGTAAGACATCGCGAGCTTCTTGCATTAATTCTTCAGGCTGGTGCTTGGCTTCTGTGCCGTGTTTTTCGGCAAAAATTTCACTTACGTCGGACAAGTTAAGGTGAATAGCCGGGGCAATGATGTGGCTTGGGTGGTCTTCGCGCAATTGTAATATGTATTCACCAAGGTCTGTTTCAACCGGTGTGACGCTGTGCTTTTCGAGGAAATCATTAAGGCCAATTTCTTCCGTTACCATCGACTTACCTTTGGTGACGGTGCGCGCACCAACGGATTGGCAGATGTCTAAAATGGTTTGGCAGGCATCTTCGCTACTGCTAGCCCAATGCACATGGCCGCCGTTATCCTGAACCTTGCTTTCAAAGGTTTCTAGATAGAAGTCCAAATTTTCTATGACATGATTTTTTATGTCTTGGGCTTGGTCGCGTAACGCATCAAACTCAGGTAAGCGGCCAATCGCGGCAGCACGTTTGCCGGGGAAACCTGCTTTGAGGTTACCTAGGGCTTGTTGTAGGTTGGCGTCGGCCAGGGCAATACGGGCGTTGTCTTTGAACTTAGGGCTGTTGATTTGCATGTGCTTATACCTCGTAGCCTAAGTCAGAGTTGGTTGGTCTCAAAGGTGTGTTCTCGCCTTCACCAATGGCTGGTATATCCAGCATATTGGCTAAGATCTCCGTCACATGACGGGTTTGCATATGTGAACCTTGACGCTTTAGCTTGCCGGCCATATTCATCAGGCAGCCTAGGTCACCGCCCACTAGTAATTGTGCGCGTGATGCTTCGGCATTGTCGGTTTTGTTGCTGACCATGCGGTTAGAAATGTCAGGGAATTTAATGCAGAAAGTGCCGCCAAAGCCACAGCAGGTATCGGCTTCTGCCATTTCATTGATCTGCAATTTGTCGATTCTTTCGAGTAGCTGACGCGGTTGCTGGTGGATACCTAGTTCACGTAAACCCGCACAAGAATCGTGATAAGTGATAGTCATTGATTGTTGTGTTGGTGCCGGTTGATATTGCAAGACGTCAGTTAAAAAACTGGTAATTTCCCAAGCTCGGCCAGCAAGTTCTTGCGCCTGCTTGTAGTCTTTACTGTTTTTCTCGAACAGGTCAGGATATTGGTGCAGCATGCCTATGCAGGAGCCTGAAGGGGCCACAACATAGTCATAGTCAGCAAACTTTTTTATGTTTAAGCGGGCTAGCTTTTGGGTGTCTTGCTTAGCGCCAGAGTTGTAAGCAGGTTGGCCGCAACATGTTTGTAAGTCCGGCACCTCTACATGGCAGCCTGCTGCTTCAAGTAGTTTGATGGTGGCAAAGCCAACGCTAGGGCGCATAGAGTCGACTAAGCAGGTAATAAATAGCGCCACCCTCGGCTTATGTGGTGGTTGCTGCGGTACTTGTAGGTAGGGTGACACAGACATTAGCGATTCCTAGTTATTCAGGTCTTGTCTAACATTATGCTGCGACTAGACGCTGTTGGCTAGCCATAATCGGTTAAATGCAGTAAAGTCATCTGACCAATTATGTGGTCAATGTATATATGAACAAAGCCTTAGAGTTAAGTGCTCAAATAGAACAGCGTATCCTAGCAGGGGAATGGTTGCCGGGTGACAGGTTGCCTAGTCAGGTGCACTTAATGGCTGATTTTGGTGTGGCGCGGACCACTGTGCGAGAAAGCCTAAGCCAGCTACAAAGTCGTGGTGTGCTAAGGTCCCAGCATGGCTCTGGTACCTACGTGAACAACTTGTTTGAGTCGGTTTTTTTACCGCCGTTAAATCAACTGCCATTGCACGACTCACACACCCAGTTAGCGGTTTTGGAAATGCGTCAGGTGTTAGAGGGGGAGGCAGCCTATCATGCTTGTCAGCGAGCCTCGGATGTCGAGCTGCAAGGCATCAGTGATGAATATCAATGCATGTTACAGCGGCCGGGAAAGATGCCAGTTATTGAGCGCTCAAAAGCGGATTTGAAATTCCATATGTTGATTGCGCAAGCCAGCCATAACTTGATCGTGGCCTCCTTGAGCCAGCTGCTCTACAGCAAAATGTTTAATACTATCTTTGCTGCCCGTTCTGGGGGATTGTTAGAACAACCTACCTATAGTGAGGCCGTGCACAGCCAGCATTTGCGTATCCATGAAGCCTTGATGAATCGAGATGCTCTTGAGGCCAAACAGGCAGCCGAAGACCATGCTCGGCATACAGCCCAGATGCTGAGGCAGCAGCTGCAAAGCTAAGCGCTAAGCTGCCACTACTGGATAGGGTCGAACGTTTAGGCTGGATTGGCTCTGGCGAGCGTGCCATAAATCGTAGGCATTTTGCATGCGTAACCAGTGATCAGCATCGGGCGCACTAAACGCTATTTCCAAACGCAAGGCCATTTCAGGTGTAATGGCGCCGCGGCAATTGATAACTTTTGATAAGGTTTTGCGGCTAACCGATAAATGTTCGGCGGCCGCCGTGGCGGTTAAGCCTAGGGAGTCGAGTATAAGCTCTTTTAATATTTCGCCAGGGTGTGCTGGGTTGTGCAAGCTCATTAGTGACAATCCTCGTAATCCTTTATGGGGAAAATTTTTGATCATAAGTGTAACCTTATAGGTGTCAAGTATGCAAATCGAAAAACCTAGTTCAAGTAAAAGCTTAGTTGAAGAAGTTAAAAGCGGGTTAGATTGCTGGAATTCTTGTGGATTCAGGCTTTTAAGGGTAAAATATGCCACCAAATTTGTTTGGGTTTTGGCGCTTTTACACTGACCATGCGCGAGAACCTGTGTCTATACCATGTGGCCTTTGGTAGGGGTCACCACTGTAGCAAGGAATATCCATGCCTGTTATTACTCTTCCTGACGGTAGTCAACGTACTTTTGATGCACCTGTATCCGTGCATGACGTGGCCTTTGATATTGGCCCTGGTTTAGCTAAAGCTGCTTTAGCTGGTAAAGTTGATGGTGAGCTAGTTGATACTAGCCACGTGATGGCTGAAGACACCCAGTTATCCATTGTTACCGGTCGTGACGAAGAAGGCCTTGAGGTGATTCGTCACTCTTGCGCTCACCTGATGGCGCAAGCCGTACAAGACGCATTCCCTGGTGCGCAAGTGACCATTGGCCCAGTTATTGAAGACGGTTTTTTCTATGACTTCGCCTATGAGCGTCCATTTACTCCAGAAGACTTAAGTGTGATCGAAAAGCGCATGAAAGAATTGGTGAAGCAGGATCAAGCTGTTTCTCGTTCTATCATGAGCCGTGCTGATGCCGTGGCCTTCTTTAAAGACCTAGGCGAAGACTACAAAGTAGAAATTATTGATTCTATTCCTGGTGATGAAGACTTGTCTTTCTACAATCAGGGTGAGTTCACTGACTTGTGTCGTGGTCCACACGTACCATCTACTGGGCATATCAAATCCTTTAAGTTGATGAAGGTGGCTGGCGCATACTGGCGTGGTGACTCAAATAATGAAATGCTGACCCGCGTATACGGTACAGCATGGGCTGACAAGAAAGATCTAAAAGCATATTTACACCGTTTGGAAGAAGCCGAAAAGCGTGACCATCGTAAGATTGGTAAGAAGCTAGACTTGTTCCACACCCAAGAAGAAGCACCGGGCATGGTGTTCTGGCACCCCAATGGCTGGACTATTTATCAAGTTGTTGAACGCTACATGCGTGACATCCAACGTAGCAATGGCTATGTGGAAGTGAAGACACCTCAGGTTGTTGACCGTTCCTTGTGGGAGCGTTCTGGCCACTGGGATAAGTTCTCTGACATGATGTTTACCACGTCTTCAGAAAACCGTGATTACGCTGTTAAGCCAATGAACTGCCCGTGCCATATCCAGATCTTTAACCAAGGTTTGCGTTCTTACCGTGACTTGCCGTTGCGTATGGCTGAGTTTGGTTCTTGCCACCGTAACGAGCCTTCCGGTACTTTACACGGCATTATGCGTGTACGTAGCTTTACTCAGGATGATGGTCATATCTTCTGCTCTGAAAGTCAGATGCAGGATGAAGTAGCGACCTTTATCGACTTCTTGTACAACGTTTATTCTGACTTTGGCTTTGAAGACATTATTTTGAAGCTGTCTACTCGTCCAGAACAGCGTGTGGGTTCTGACGAAGTGTGGGATCGTGCTGAAGCTGCTTTGGCGCAAGCTTTGAATGCCAAAGAATTGCCATTTGATATCTTGCCAGGCGAAGGTGCTTTCTACGGACCGAAGATTGAGTTTTCGTTGAAGGATTGCTTGGGTCGTGTATGGCAGTGTGGCACCATGCAGGTAGACTTCTCTATGCCGGGCCGATTGGATGCGCAGTTTGTTAACGAAGAAGGTGAGCGTGAAGTACCGGTGATGTTACACCGCGCAACTTTGGGTTCATTTGAGCGTTTCTTGGGTATTTTGATTGAAAACTTTGCTGGCGCCATGCCACCATGGTTGGCACCAAAACAAGCCGCAATTTTGAATATTACCGACAAACAAGCACCTTTCTGCCAAAAAATTGAAGAAAAGTTGACTAAAATGGGCTTCCGAGTCGCTGCAGACTTGAGAAACGAAAAGGTAGGCTTTAAAATTCGCGAGCATACAATTCAGAAGGTTCCTTACTTACTTGTCATTGGCGACAAAGAAGTGGAATCCAACTCCGTGACGGTACGTACACGTAGTGGTGAAGATTTAGGTAATATGAGCGTTGAAGCTTATGCCGAACTACTGCAAAGTGCAGTAGAAGAAAAAGGCCGCTTTCAAGGCTAAAAGAACGAGTGCCAATGCACTCTAATAAAAAGTGGAGATACCGCGATTAAACGGGAATTCAACAAGGGCAAAGCAAAACGCCCTGCTATCAATGACAACATTGAAGCAAATGAAATTAGATTGATCGGTGCCAACGGCGAGCAAGTTGGTATTGTAACTTTGGCTGAAGCGTTACAACACGCCGAAGCTGCAAAGCTGGATCTGGTGCAAATTGCCGCCGATGCTGAGCCTGTGGTCTGTAAGATCATGGACTATGGTAAGCAGGTGTTTGAAGCCAAGAAGCAAAAAGCCGCTGCCAAGAAAAAGCAGAAGCAGATTCAGGTGAAAGAAATCAAGTTCCGTCCAGGAACTGATATAGGGGATTACCAGGTAAAACTACGCAACCTGATACGTTTCCTAGAAAACGGTGACAAGGCCAAAGTGACCTTGCGCTACCGTGGTCGAGAAATGGCTCACCAGGAGCTGGGCATGGAGTTATTGAAGCGAGTCGAAAACGATTTGTCTGAACTAGCTACCGTTGAACAGTTTCCAAAAATGGAAGGCCGTCAATTGACCATGGTGATGGCACCGAAAAAGAAAAAGTAACTGCTTGCAGTTGCTTTCATTGGAGACCGTGATGGGGTTTAGGTCCTATTGCGAGCCTTCATTAACAAACTAATGAATGCGTGGAGAAAGTGAAATGCCTAAGATGAAATCTTGCAGCGGTGCTGCAAAACGATTCAAGAAAACTGCCAATGGCTTTAAGCACAAGCAGTCCTTTACTAGTCACATTTTGACTAAGAAATCTACCAAGCGTAAGCGTCACCTACGTGGAACTCTGCAGATTTGTGCTGCGGATAAGCCACTAGTTAAGCGCATGTTGCCGTATATTTAATAGTCATCACTAGTTAGGAGAAAGAATCATGCCTCGCGTAAAACGTGGTGTACAAGCACACCGTCGTCATAAGAAGATTTTAAAGCAAGCAAAAGGTTACTACGGCGCTCGTAGTCGAGTATTCCGTGTTGCTAAGCAAGCTGTAATCAAAGCTGGTCAATACGCCTATCGTGACCGTCGTCAACGTAAGCGTCAGTTCCGTGCTTTATGGATTGCCCGTATCAACGCCGGTGCGCGTATGAACGGTTTGTCCTACAGCCGTTTGATTGCTGGTCTTAAAAAGTCTTCAATCGAGATCGACCGTAAAGTATTGGCTGACCTAGCCATTCACGACAAAGCGGTATTTAGCGCGATCGTAGAAAAAGCCAAAGCTGCACTAGCTTAAGCTTTTCTAAGGGCTCAAAAGGCTCTGAGATCAAGCGATTTCCCTATAAGGAAATGACAAAACAGGGGTGGGGTGCGAGCCTCATCCCTGTTTTTATTTGTAAAGTACAAACAGATTTAAAGGCACGAGCATGGAAGCTTGGCCACAAGTAAGCGGAGAAGACTATGGAAAACCTGGAACAGCTGGTAAATGAAGGCTTAGAGGCCGTCGCTGCCGCCCAAGACGAGGCTGCATTAGACCAGATTCGGGTACAGTATTTGGGTAAAAAAGGTGTGTTAACGGCACAACTAAAAAGCCTAGGTAAACTGTCGGCTGAGGAGCGTCCTGCAGCAGGTGCCAAGATTAACGAGGCCAAGCAACAGGTACAGGGTGCGATCGACACCAAGCGCACTATCATGGCATCGGTCGCCTTACGCGCTCAACTAGCCAGCGAAAGCATCGATGTTAGCCTGCCTGGTCGTGGTCAAGACAATGGTGGCTTACATCCTGTCACTATGACTATGGAGCGTATCGAAAACTTCTTTGCACAAATCGGCTTCTCCGTTGCTAAAGGGCCAGAAATCGAAGATGATTATCACAACTTCGAAGCTCTAAATATTCCTTCTCATCACCCAGCACGTTCCATGCACGATACCTTCTTTTTTAATGATGGTACCTTGCTACGTACGCACACTTCTCCAGTGCAAGTACGTACCATGGAACAACAGCAGCCACCGATCCGTGTCATTTGCCCGGGCCGTGTATACCGTTGTGACTGGGACCAAACTCACTCTCCCATGTTCCATCAGGTAGAAGGTTTGTTGGTTGATGACAATATCAGCTTTGCTGATCTAAAAGGCATCTTGCACAACTTCCTAAACGTTTTCTTCGAACAAGACTTGCAAGTACGTTACCGTCCGTCCTACTTCCCCTTCACCGAACCTTCTATTGAGGTGGATATCGGCTATACGGGCGCCAATGGCGAACAGAAGTGGATGGAAATCCTAGGTTGCGGCATGGTGCACCCTAACGTTTTGACCGCGTCTGGCGTTGATCCAGAAAAATACACCGGCTTTGCCTTCGGCTTTGGTGTAGAGCGCTTGGCTATGTTGCGCTACGGCGTAAAAGACCTGCGCTTGTTCTTTGAAAACGATCTACGCTTCCTATCCCAATTTGGATAAGCAAGCAGCAACCGATTGTAAAGATAGTCTGGCACTTTGGGGTCAGACCCCAAAAAAGAATTTAGGTAAGTAAAATGAAATTCAGTGAAAAGTGGTTACGTGAATGGGTTAACCCAGCTATTTCTAGTGATGAGCTAATAGCCCAAATTACCCTAGCTGGTCTAGAAGTAGACGACGTAGAAGCAGCCGCAGGCGAGTTTAGTGGCGTTATTGTTGGTGAGATAGTGTCTGCCGAGCAGCATCCTAATGCCGACAAGCTGCGTGTATGCAGCGTATCCGACGGTACCACAGAGCATCAAGTTGTGTGTGGCGCACCTAATGCCCGTGCTGGTATCAGGGTGGCCTTTGCTACAGTTGGTTCCGTTTTGCCAGGCAACTTTAAGATCAAAAAAGCCAAGCTACGTCAGGTTGAATCCATGGGTATGCTTTGCGCAGGCGCTGAGCTGGACATCAACGAAGAAAACGATGGCATTATGGAATTGCCTGCCGATGCACCGCTAGGTACTGATCTGCGCGAATACATGATGTTGGATGATCAGATCATCGATGTTGATTTGACGCCTAACCGTGGTGATTGCTTGAGCATTGCTGGCTTGGCCCGTGAAGTGGGTGTATTGAACTCCACTGACCTGACGCCGCCAGTTCTGTCAGAAGTGGCGCCACAGTTGGAAGATACCTTTCCTATAAAAGTAAGCGCGCCAGAGGGTTGCCCACGTATTACCGCGCGTGTGGTACGCAACGTAGACGTGTCCAAGCCTAGCCCACAGTGGATGCAAGAACGCTTGCGTCGTAGTGGTATTCGTTCCATTGATGCGGCTGTCGATATTACTGCTTACGTGATGCTGGAATTGGGTCAGCCAATGCACGCCTATGACCTTGATAAGCTAAACGGCTCTATTAACGTACGTATGGCTAGCCAAGGTGAAGAACTGACTTTGCTAAACGGCCAAACCGTTCAGCTAAACGAAGAAATTTTGGTGATTGCCGATAACGAAGGCGCCATTGGTATGGCAGGCATCATGGGTGGTGATTCCACTGGTGTATCTGGCGAAACCACCAACGTACTGTTGGAAGCGGCCTTCTTTGATCCAGTTACTATTGCTGGTAAGGCACGTAGCTTTGGTTTGCACACCGATGCATCTCACCGCTTTGAGCGTGGCGTAGATTATGCTCTACAGCGTCAAGCGATGGACCGTGCTACAGAGTTACTACAAAGCATTTGTGGTGGTGAAGCTGGCCCAATCATTGAACAGGTTTCTGAGCAGCATTTGCCAACTGCCGATCAAGTGGTATTGCGCAAGCAACGCTTGAACTCCTTGTTGGCCTTTGATTTTGATGATGCACAGGTAGAAGACATTCTGACTCGTCTAGGTCTTACTCTAGTAAGCTCTGATGATAACAGCTGGACTTTCTCTTCACCTAGCTGGCGCTTTGATATGTCCATCGAAGCGGACCTTATTGAAGAAGTGGCTCGTGTCTACGGTTACAACAACCTACCAAGCACCAATCCAGTTGGTAGCATGGACATCCCGGCTCAGCCAGAAGTGCAGCGTCCTATCAGTTTGTTGCGCCGTCATATGGTTACCCGTGGTTACCAAGAGGCCATTACTTATTCGTTTGTTGAGCCTGGCATGCAAGCCAAGATGGACAACCAGAATACCCCGGTAGAGTTGGCTAACCCAATTTCTGCTGACATGTCTGTAATGCGCACTAGCATTTGGCCTGGTTTGGTTAAAGCCTTGCAGTACAACCAAAACCGCCAGCAAAATCGCGTACGTTTGTTTGAAACAGGCCAGCGTTTTATTCCTAGCCAAGACGGTTTGCAGCAGGAAGACGTGATTGCTGGTTTGATCAGTGGTTCTCGTAACCCTGAAAGCTGGCACGGTAAAGACGAAAGCGTTGATTTCTTTGATATGAAGGGTGACCTAGAAAGCTTGTTGGCCTTAACGGGTAACAGTGCTGCTTACAGCTTTGCTAGTGCTGAGCATGTGGCTTTGCACCCAGGCCAAACCGCTGCTATCTACAAAAATGATACCTTGATTGGTTATGCCGGTGCTATGCACCCTGGTTTAATCAAGGACCTAGGCCTACAAGGCCCGGTGTTCTTGTTTGAAATTAACCAAGCAGCTATTACCGAAGGTATGGTCCCAGCCTTTAGCGCCTTGTCTAAGCACCCAGAAGTGCGTCGTGACATGGCTGT
>CALKFY010000019.1 GCA_938084925.1 uncultured Pseudomonadales bacterium | reverse complement strand
ACAAAAGTACCTGGCTCTGAAGATCGATCCAAAGGATATTCCAGGCATTCCTCTACCTTTGCCTAAATTTGAAATCTTTATGTTCTCAGCCTGGGTGGAAGGCGTACATCTACGCGGAGGCAAAGTAGCCCGTGGTGGCCTTCGCTGGTCTGACCGTCACGAAGATTACCGAACCGAAGTACTGGGCCTGGTTAAAGCCCAGATGGTAAAGAACGCGGTAATCGTACCCTTGGGTGCAAAAGGCGGCTTCGTTTGCAAGCAGCTACCAGAAGGTGGCAGCCGTGAAGAAGTGATGACAGAAGTTATCCGGAGCTACTCCACCTTTATTCAGTCATTGATTGATCTTACTGACAACATTGTCGACAGCAAGGTCATCGCACCAGCTAACACCGTGCGTTATGACGATGACGACCCGTACCTAGTCGTAGCCGCCGATAAAGGCACGGCTACCTTCTCTGACATTGCCAATGGTATTTCTGAGGACAACAACTTCTGGCTGGGCGATGCCTTTGCCTCTGGCGGCGCCAACGGATACGACCACAAGAAGATGGGCATTACCGCCCGTGGTGCTTGGGAATCGGTGAAGCGTTTGTTTGCCGAAACTGGTCACGATTGCCAAACCCAAGACTTCACCGCCATTGGTGTTGGTGACATGGCCGGTGACGTATTTGGTAATGGCATGCTCTTGTCCGAGCACACATGCTTGCAAGCAGCCTTTAACCACATGCATATCTTTATCGACCCAACGCCTGATGCAGCCAAGTCTTACGTTGAACGTGAGCGCTTGTTTAAACTCCCACGTTCCAGCTGGGAAGACTACAACACCAAGCTCATCTCCAACGGCGGCGGCATCTTTGAACGTAGCGCCAAGAGCATCCCTCTAAGTACGCAAATGCAAAGCATGCTGCAAACAGACGCCACGCAAATGCCACCGAACGAGCTGATCCATGCGCTATTAAAAATGCCCGTTGATCTATTCTGGAACGGCGGTATCGGCACCTATGTAAAAGCCAGCTCCGAAACTCACAATGATATCGGCGACCCTGCCAACGATGCTTTGCGTGTTGATGGCTGCGAGCTAGGTGCGCGTATTGTTGGTGAAGGCGGCAACCTAGGTTGCTCCCAAGCTGGCCGTATTGAATTTGCCAAGAACGGTGGTTTGATTAACACCGATGCCATTGATAACTCCGCTGGTGTTGATAGTTCGGACCACGAAGTCAACATCAAGATCTTGCTAAGTCAGGTGGTCGAAAATGGCGACATGACCTTGAAGCAGCGTAACAAGTTACTAGCCAGCATGACCGACGAGGTCGCCGACCTAGTATTGGATCACAACTACCATCAGAGCTTGGTATTAAGTGTGGCCCACCATACAGCACCAGCTAACTTGTATAACCACAAGCGTTTAATACACAACCTTGAAGGTCTAAATCGCCTGAATCGCGACTTAGAAGGTTTGCCTAGCGATGCGCAAATTGACGAACGCATGCGTCAGCAAGAAGGTCTAACACGACCTGAAATTGCCGTGTTGCTCGCCTATAGCAAAATGCACTTGTTTGATGAACTAATGCTGGCTGGTATTGCCGAAGATACCTACTTGAGTCAGGCCTTGAGTGACTACTTCCCACAGCCTCTGCAAAAACAGTTTAATGAGCCCATGGCCAGCCATCCGCTGCGGGCAGAAATCATTGCTACTCACGTTACCAATCAAATTGGCAATCGCATGGGCGCCACCTTCTTTCATCTGCTACAAGCAGAAACGGGAGCCGGTGCTGGTGATATTGCTCGCGCTTTTATGGCGGCTTGCCATATTCTGGGTGCAAGCAAGCTTTGGAAGCAGCTAGACAAGGTGACTTTGAGCTTGGATTATCACACGGCGATGGATTTACATGGCCAGATTCAAGCCTTGCTGGAGTCCATGGTGCAATGGCTACTGCAACACCATGCCGGTGAGTGCATAAATAACATGATTGACCTGTACAGTGACGCCGTTGGCAGCTATGCTAAGGGCTTAATTAAATGGCTCCCAGAAAGTGCCCAAGAGCGCCTACAAACCCGCACAACAACCTACTCGGCAAGTGGCTTAGACAAGCCATGTAGCCAACACCTAGCACAACTTGAATTCATCTATTATGGGCTCGATATTGCTAGTGTTGCCACCCAGCACAAACACACGGTGGCAGAAGCAGGCAACTTGTGGTTTGCGCTCTATGATGATTTCCAAGGTGATTGGCTAAGCCAAGCTATCGATGCTTTACCAAGCACCGATGCATGGCAACGCAAGGCCCGTAGTAGTCTCAAGCATGAGTTAGAAGCAGCCTTAACCAGCCTTACTGGTCGAGTACTGCAATGTGCCTGCTTGGATGACTGGAAAGCGCATCAAAGTAACGCTTTGGCACGTCTGAATAGCCTATTTGATGAATTGTATAGCAGCCAAGATCTTGATCTTGCCAAGCTATCCGTAGCCGTAGGCGAAATAACTCGCCTACAGCATAATCACTAGTATGTAAGTAACAGGAAACAATGATGTCCAACAGTCCTTTAAATCGCGAACTCTTTGATCAGGTAATGGTACCCAACTACGCACCTTCCGCCATGATTCCCGTACGCGGTGAGGGCTCTCGAGTATGGGACCAAGACGGCCAAGAGCATATCGACTTTGCGGGTGGCATCGCCGTGACTAGTGTGGGCCATGCTCACCCTGAAATGGTTGCCACCTTAAAAGAGCAAGGCGAAAAGCTATGGCACCTGTCTAACATCATGACCAACGAGCCAGCTTTAAAGCTAGCCAAGCAGCTCACGGACGCTACCTTTGCTGAGCGTGTATTTTTGGCTAACTCAGGTGCCGAAGCCAACGAAGCCGCTTTCAAGTTGGCAAGACGTTATGCCCACGAAGAGTTTGGCCCAGAGAAGCACGAAATTATTGCTTTCTACCAAGGCTTCCACGGCCGCACTTTGTTTACTGTAAGCGTGGGTGGCCAGCCTAAATATAGCGATGGCTTTGGCCCAGCTATTGAAGGTATTACGCACCTGCCTTACAACGATATTGCGGCTCTAGAAGCGGCTGTATCCGACAAAACCTGCGCCATTGTTATGGAGCCCTTACAAGGCGAAGGCGGCATTATTGCAGCCGATCCTGCCTTTGCAAAGCGCGCACGTGAACTGTGTGATCAGCATAATGCCTTGCTAGTAATGGACGAAGTACAAACCGGTGTTGGTCGCTTGGGCACCTTGTATGCCTACGAGCAACTAGGTGTAACGCCAGACATTATGACCAGTGCCAAAGGCTTGGGTAACGGCTTCCCAGTAGCTGCCATGCTAACCAGTGAAGCCATCGCCGCCCATATGGGTGTCGGTACTCACGGCAGCACTTATGGTGGCAACCCGCTAGCTTGCGCCATTGCTTCTAAAGTATTGGACTTGGTAAACCAGCCTGCAGTGTTAGCTGCCGTTAACAGCAAGTTTGTACGCATTAAAGCGGCTCTTGAAACCATCAATGCCAAGTATGATTTCTGCACAGAAATCCGTGGCCGTGGTTTGTTAATTGGTTGTGCTCTAAACGAAAAATTTGCCGGTAAGGCGGGCGCCTTTCAGCAGGCAGCTGCGGCAGAAGGCTTGATGGTATTGGTAGCTGGACCAGACGTCGTGCGTATGGCGCCATCGCTGTTGATTCCCGATGCGGACATTGATGCAGGCCTAGCTAAGTTTGAACAAGCTGTGGCCAAGGTTGTGGCTAGCTAGCCGTCGTTGCGAGCGTTTTTATCGTCATTGCGAGCAAAGCGAAGCAATGACGAAGTATTGAAGCTAGCCCTCTACCCGAATCAAACCATAGTGCACCTGCCCCGCTTTCTTTTGGCGATGCAGATGCCAATGGTCGGGTAATTCCAATTTTGCCAATGGCGTAGGCTGCTCTACGTAAATCAAACTACCTTCGTGCAAGAGATTGCTTTCCTGCAAACGCACCAACACATCGTCCATCAAAGACAAAGCAAAGGGCGGGTCTAAGAACACCAAATCATAAGGCTCACAAGCCTGACGCAACCAATCAAAGCAGCTCATGGTATGTACATTAGCGTGCTGATCGTCGTCTAATGGTAGCGCCGCCAAGTTATCACGCAATTGCTGACTAGCCACTTGTGACAATTCCACCATGTCTACATAGGTGGCACCGCGCGACAAGGCTTCGAGGCTCAAAGCACCGGTTCCGGCAAACAGGTCTAGGCAGCGCGAACCCGGCAGGCCCGGAGCCAACCAATTGAAAACCGTCTCGCGTACGCGATCCGTTGTAGGACGTAAGCCAGCGACACTAGCAAAAGGCAATTTACGCCCACGCCAATTCCCCGCAATGATACGCAACTCCTGACGACCAGGCTTAGCAAAATCCACGACCTTATCTTGGCCAGAAATAGCCCTGAAAGGATTGTTTTTGCCACTTTTAGAAGGGCGTCGGTTACGAGTCATAGCAATAAATAGAAATTAGATGGCCAACTTAGATAAGGCTATTGTATTGCACATGGCGTGACAAAAATAGCGTTAACTCAATCTCTTTGCATACGGTGGTAAGCCATGCTTAAGTGCATACGCTGCACCATAAAAGCAGTACTGACGTCATGGTCTTGCAGGGCGCCAATAACGGCGTTTACTTCGTCAGCAAAAAACGCCACCTCACTGCTGAAATCTAGCTTATCAATACTACTGATCCACACTCTGGCAGTCTGGTAGTACAACCGCTCGCTAATATCTCGCAACGGCTGATTGCCAATTAAGGGTAAACGCATCAAAAAGAAGCGCAAATTAAGGCGCGCAAAGGCCTGTGCGTCAAATTCACTGGCATGATCACGTAAGTCTTGAGCAAACACCAACATATCGGCTAGTAAACTAGCCGAAGCGGTTTGTGGTTCCAAACGGGGCATCATTTCCATTAGCTCTAGACGCAATTGATAAACCTGCTTGAGGGCCGCCATATCAACGTCTGTGACAAAGGTGCCGGCACCATGCTTGGCCTGCACTAGGCCATCGGCCTCAAGCCAAGTTAACACCGTTCGAATAGGCGTTCGAGAGACACCATAATGCTCGGCCAAAGTCACCTCAGACAAACGCGCACCGGGCTGGTATTCCAATAAACAAATACTTTCCCGCAAGTCCTGCAAGATATCTTGCATACGTTGACGACTGTTAGAAGGGCCTTGGCTATCTAGCATAATTAAGCAGCGCTATATTGATCGATGAGTTGATTAAGGAATTGTACGCACTTTTCCAACTCGGTTATAGCTATAAACTCATCGGCCTTGTGGGCTTGCTCAATAGAACCTGGCCCGCAGACTACGGTGCTAATACCTAAACTTTGGAATAGACCTGCTTCGGTACCAAAGGCCACGGTGCTAGCGTCTGGGTTACCGGTCAAATGACAGCAAATATCCCGGGCTTCGTTTGCGTCCGTCAACTCCAAACCCTGCACCTCACCAATGACCGTGGTTTCGATATTGGCCTGTGGAAATACTTCTTGCATAGCGGGTAGTAACTGGTCAGAGACATAACTGCCAACGGCCTCTTTCACCAAGCTGAAGTCACTGTTTTGTACCGGTCTAAATTCCCATTCGACTTGGGCATGGTCCGCTATAACGTTGTG
>CALKFY010000018.1 GCA_938084925.1 uncultured Pseudomonadales bacterium | reverse complement strand
GGCGCAGCTGACTGATGCTGACCTAGAGCAATTATACCAAGACGGCATGCCTGCGAGTGACGCTGGCGCTGAACAGCTAACTTTGATTGGGGCTTTGGTGGCTACTGGTCTAGCCAAGTCCAACAAGATGGCGCGTGAGTTCATTGGTAACAATGCGGTAAGTATCAATGGCGAGAAGTGCGACGACCTAGAGGCAGTGCTGACACCAGCGACAGGTTTGCACGGTCGTTACCATGTGATTAAGCGCGGGAAGAAGTTGTTCCACCTATTGCGCTGGTAATCACTAGCTACTTTGTTTATTAAAAGGTCAGCAAATAGCTGGCCTTTTTTGTTTAAGCTATCTGGTGCCTGCTTCGGTGTCTGGCTTCGCTCCTTTTACTCAGATGTTCAGATGCTCAGGTGCTCAGGTGCCTGGCTCCTGTTTTTTAGGTGCCTGACATCTCTACTAATTAAGTCAGTGGTACGGGAGTAGGTGGGGTACCCAATACACTCGCTACGCTCATGGGGTAGGCCCTCAGACTCCTTTACCTACACGAACGTGCTAAAACCAAACACGGAGCCGCTGTTGTAGGTTGGAATCAGACCCCAAACGCGCCACGTCAGGTCTGCCCAATAACACTTTCGTGGAACTTGGGCTGGTAGTGACGGGGGCTGTCCCTTGTTATTGGGACCACGAACTAGTGAGCGCCGCCCACAAAAAAGGCCAGCTAACGCTGGCCTTTCATTAAACCTTCTTAAGCTTAGCTACGCTTCCACTTAAACAACCAGCCAACTGGACCGGACACTGCAAAAACGACAAAGATTGCCCACAACACCCCTGGTGGCTCTGCGGCAATAATTACGTACACTAGCACTACGGCCAGCAAGGCAATAAATGGCACTTTGCCTTTCACGCGCAGGTCTTTGAAGCTGTAATAGCAGAAGTTACTAACCATCAAGATACCGGTGGCAGCTACTAAGATCGCAGCAGGAATAGCATACTCAACGCCACTAAAGCCGTACTCTTGGCTTGACCAGACCATACCCGCCAAGACACCCGCGGCGGCTGGACTTGGCAAGCCCGTGAAGAAGCGGCTATCGGCATCTTCTAACTGCACGTTAAAGCGTGCTAAACGCAGGGCAGTGCCAGCAACATAGATAAACGCTGCCATCCAGCCAAACTTACCCAAGCTATCCAGCCCCCAGGTAAACACCACCAAGGCCGGCGCCACACCAAAGGCCACCACATCAGCAAGACTATCGTACTCGGCACCAAAATCACTTTGCGTATTGGTCATACGCGCCACCCGGCCATCCAAACCATCTAAGATCATGGATACGAAGGTAGCAATAGCGGCATATTGAAAATCGCCATTCATAGCGGCAACGATGGCATAAAAACCAGCAAACAAAGACGCCGTGGTAAAACTATTGGGCAATAGGTACACACCCTTGGCAGGCTTTTTAACGGGTAACGCAGCCACGGGCTCAGTAGACTCAATGTCTACTTGGGTTTCTTGCTTGGAATCAATCTGACTCATGTAAATAATCCAATACTAGGGGTATACGTGAAATTCTATCATAGCTATTAGCACTTTGCCCCTAACAACGTCGCTCTTTGGCATACATGCCACCGCGACATACATTACGTCCTGTAAATAAAAAACGCAGCCCTTAGGCTGCGTTTTTTATATAGAGGTGCAAGCTGCTAGATACTAAGTACCTTCTCGCCGCGGGCGATACCGGAAACACCAGAACGCACGGTTTCTAGCACATAGGTTTCACCGATAGCATTAATAAAGGCATCCAGCTTACCCTGATCACCAGTCAACTGTACTGTGTAAACACTGCTTGTGACATCGACAATCTGACCACGGAAAATATCTACGGTACGCTTAATTTCGTCGCGATGCTGGCCCGCAGCCTTCAACTTAATCAGCATCATTTCACGCTCGATATGATCGCCATCGGTCAAATCAACCAGTTTTACCACTTCAATCAGCTTATTAAGCTGCTTGGTAATCTGCTCGATAACGCGATCACTACCAGAAGTAGTAACAGTCAAACGCGATAAAGTCGGGTCTTCTGTTGGTGCAACGTTCAAAGTTTCGATATTGAAGTTACGCTGAGAAAACAAACCCACTACGCGAGACAGAGCACCAGCTTCGTTTTCCATCAGCACGGCAATAATATGTCTCATTATGTTCTCTCCGTCTTGCTCAACCACATGTCACGCATGGATGCCTTAGGCACCTGCATTGGGTACACGTGCTCGGTAGCGTCTACGTGAATATCCAAGAATACCAACTTGTCTTTCATGGCAAAGGCTTTTTCCAAAGCCGGCATCAATTCAGACTCAGTCTTAACGGTAATGGCCTCATGACCATAAGCTTCAGCCAGTTTTTCAAAATCAGGTAAAGACTGCATATAAGACTGAGAGTGGCGGCTTTCGTAGTTCATATCCTGCCACTGACGCACCATACCCAAGGAACCATTATTCAAGCAGATTATTTTTACCGGCAAACCATACTGGGTACAGGTAGAAAACTCTTGCAGGTTCATCTGGAAACTACCTTCACCAGTCACACACACTACCTCAGAATCAGGGTAGTGTAGCTTAACACCCATGGCGGCTGGGAAACCAAAGCCCATGGTGCCCAAGCCACCGGAATTAATCCAACGGTTTGGTTTATCAAACTTGTAATACTGGGCAGCAAACATTTGGTGCTGACCAACGTCAGAACAAACATATGCATCACCATTAGTTACCCTATGCACAGCTTCGATAACTTGCTGAGGTTTTAACAAACCATCATCATTCTTATCGTAATGACCACCATGACGCTCACGCCACTGATCAATCTGATCCCACCAGCTGGCAAGTGCCTCTGTTTCTGGCGTCACTTTAGACTTAGCGAGCAAACCCAGCATCTCAATAGCAACGCTTTTCGTGGGACCAACAATAGGCACATCGGCAGCAATGGTCTTAGAAATAGAAGACGGGTCGATATCCACATGAATAATACGTGCCGTTGGGCAGAATTTTTCTGTGGCATTAGTTACACGGTCATCAAAACGCGCTCCCATGCTCAAAATAAGGTCAGCATGATGCAGCGCCATATTGGCTTCGTAAGAACCATGCATCCCCGGCATACCCAACCACTGACGGTCAGACGCAGGGTAGGCACCCAAACCCATCAATGTTGTGGACACTGGGAAATTCATAGTCCGCGCCAACTCCATGACTTCATCACAAGCGCGGCCACCGACGGTACCACCACCAACTAAGATAACAGGACGCTTGGCCGTTACCAGCATATCCACCGCTTTCTTAATTTGGCCACTATGACCACGCGTAGCTGGATTGTAAGAACGCATTTCTACCTGCTGTGGGTAGCTGTATTCGAACTTGTCTGTAGGCGTAGTCATGTCTTTAGGTATATCAACAACCACGGGGCCAGGACGACCAGTACTGGCCACATAAAAGGCCTTCTTGATCGTTTCTGGAATGTCTTTCGGATCTTTTACCGCAAAGTTGTGCTTCACGACTGGGCGAGACACGCCCAAAATATCCGTTTCCTGGAACGCATCTTCACCAATCAGATGACTCATCACCTGACCACTGATAACTACCATAGGAATAGAATCCATGTAAGCCGTAGCAATACCAGTAACAGCATTGGTAGCACCAGGACCTGAGGTCACCAAAACTACACCAGGCTTACCAGAAGCACGCGCATAGGCATCAGCCATATGGGTCGCCGCCTGTTCGTGGCGCACTAGGACGTGCTTCACCTTGTCTTGTTGAAATAATGCGTCGTAAATATGAAGTACCGACCCACCAGGATAACCATAGATGTATTCAACACCTTCATCCTGGAGACTACGGATTACCATTTCAGCACCAGATAGCATTTCCACTATATATTCCTCTGCCAGTGACTATTCACCAGCTATTCGCTTATGAGTTGAAAGTACGATTCGTCTAGAACCACGCACGGCGCTTGTAGCCCGCTCGTGTGACGCATGCAGATAGCCCGCCACCAATCTTCATTGGCGCAACTACCCGGGGTGATGACGCTTAAAGAACCGCGCGTTTTTTAGCGCCCTTTAAGCCAGGTCAGACAAGCGAATTTGTACAGCTTATCGAGTCATAATGAGCAAGGATCGCCTACTTCAATTATGCATCAACCGAAAGAAGTGAATTTTCACACGCTAAGGCTTTGATTTCAAGGGCTAGAAGACGAAAACAAGCGCCTTAATACCTTAAAATATCTATGGTTTTTGGTCACGTCGGTGGTATAGTGAACGAGAAATCGACAAACATGCTCGCGAGCGCAGCAAAGACACTTCCCAGCAAGCAAATTGATTGCTAATCTCGCTCCGTACAATAAGAGGTAACACGCATGTCCAGCTTAGAAATTCGTAACCGCGATCGCGTCATTGAAGAACTCCGTATTTTCCTCAAGAAAATCATGGTAGAGCCAGAAATTATTCCTCATTCCGTAGCCGTAGCACGTGAGCTAATCGACCACGATGATGCGGACAACTTAATTGCCCAGCGTATCGCCGATACCACGAACGTAAAAATTCCCGCTGAACACAGTGATGCCGACAAGTTGTTTATTAACTTGTTGAAAGAAGTCGTGAAGGACGAGAAGGCCCTTTATTAGAAGCTCCATGAAAGGTATCAGGGGTCAGAGGGCCTGCCCCGCGAGCATCGCGAGCGCTTTGGGTACCTAAGGTCTGACCCCACATATCATAAACATCAAGCAAACGTTAGTTTACCATCTGCCACTTCCACCTGAATAATTTGCCCAGGCAAATACTCACCTGCCAACAACTCTTGGGCTAACGGGTTTTCCAAATTGCGCTGAATAGCACGCTTCAATGGACGCGCCCCGTAAACCGGATCGAAACCGTCTTCTACCAACAAGTGCATAGCCTCATCGGACAGATTCATATCCAAATCTCGGTCCGCCAAACGATCACGCAGACGCTGCAATTGAATATGGGCAATTTCGGCAACATGATCTTTGCCTAATGGATGGAACACCACCACCTCATCGATACGGTTAAGTAGCTCAGGTCTAAAGTGAGCACCCACTACACCCATAACCATTTCACGCATAGCGTCGTATTCATCTGGTCCGCTCATAGTTTGAATAACATCAGAACCCATATTAGAGGTCATGACTATCACCGTATTACGGAAATCTACCGTACGGCCTTGGCCATCGGTTAGGCGCCCATCTTCCAATACCTGCAAGAGAATATTAAAAACATCTGGATGCGCTTTCTCTACCTCGTCTAACAAGAGCACAGCATAAGGGCGACGACGCACCGCTTCAGTTAGGTAACCACCTTCTTCATAGCCTACGTAGCCTGGAGGTGCACCGATCAAACGCGCTACAGAGTGCTTTTCCATAAACTCAGACATATCAATGCGCACCAAGGCTTCTTCAGTATCAAACAAGAAACTAGCCAAGGTCTTGCAAAGCTCTGTCTTACCCACACCTGTTGGGCCTAAGAACAAGAAGGAACCATTAGGACGATTTGGATCAGATAAACCTGCTCGAGAACGGCGCACAGCATTGGACACAGACGTCACTGCTTCATCTTGACCAATCACTTGATCATGCAGAACGCTTTCCATTTGCAATAGCTTTTCACGCTCACCAGCCAACATGCGGCTCACGGGAATGCCCGTCCAGCGTGCAACGACTTCCGCAATTTCTTCTTCACCTACCTTACTACGCAGCAAAGTCTTTTCTTCATCTTCAGCTTCTTGAGCCACTTCCAGCTGTTGCTCTAATTCTGGAATTTTTCCATATTGCAGTTCAGACATGCGACCCAAATCGCTAGTACGACGCGCCACCTCAAGTTCCTGACGAACCCTTTCAAGCTCTTCTTTTACTTGCTGCACACCATGAACGGAGGCTTTTTCTGCCTTCCAGATCTCGGCCAAATCGGCAAATTCTTTTTCAATTTCACCAAGCTCAGCATTTAGATCATCCAAACGCGCTGCCGCAGCCTGATCCGTTTCTTTCGATAAAGCTTCCCGCTCTATCTTTAGCTGAATCATACGACGCTCCATCTTATCCATAACTTCTGGCTTGGAATCCATTTCCATACGAATCAAACTAGCTGCTTCATCTATTAAATCGATGGCTTTATCGGGCAACTGGCGATCCGTAATATAGCGCTGCGACAAACGTGCGGCGGCGATAATGGCAGAGTCAGTAATATCCACACCATGATGCAATTCATAACGTTCTTTTAAGCCACGCAAGATAGCAATAGCATCCTGCTCAGTCGGCTCACCTACCAAGACCTTTTGGAAACGACGCTCTAAGGCCGCATCCTTTTCAATGTACTGGCGATATTCATCTAGGGTGGTAGCGCCCAAGCAATGCAATTCTCCACGCGCTAATGCGGGCTTGAGCATATTGCCGGCATCCATGGCACCATCGCCTTTACCGGCGCCCACCATGGTATGAATTTCATCAATAAAGAGGATGATATTACCTTCTTGCTTACTCAATTCATTGAGCACGCTTTTCAGGCGTTCTTCAAACTCACCTCGATATTTAGCACCCGCAATTAAGGCCCCCATATCTAAAGACAATACCTGCTTATTGAGCAAACCTTCCGGCACTTCGCCATTAACAATGCGCTGCGCTAAACCTTCTACGATAGCGGTCTTACCAACACCTGGCTCACCAATCATTACCGGGTTATTTTTGGTGCGACGCTGCAATACCTGGATAGCACGACGAATTTCATCGTCACGGCCAATAACTGGGTCTAGCTTGCCTTGTTCGGCGCGCTCACTCAGGTTAACGGTATATTTATCCAACGCTTGACGCTGCTCTTCTGCGCCTTGGCTTTGCACCTTGTCCCCACCTCGCATTTGCTCAATAGCCTTGTTCAGCTGCGTGCCCTTCACACCACACTTGCTCAACATATCGCCTAAGCCAGATTTGTCTTGCGCTAGGGCCATGATCACCAATTCGCTAGATATGTACTGGTCACCACCTTTGCTAGCTGCCTTGTCTGCTAGATTAAACGTGCGCACGAGATTATTACCAAAGTGCACATCACCTTGATCGCTCGAGACCTGAGCTTTTTCATGCAAACGCTTAGTTAAAGCTGTTTGTAACTGGGGCATATCCGCACCAGCTTGCACTAATAAACTTTGCGCAGGGCTACCTTGCTGCTGCAACAGTGCTTGCAACATATGTTCTGGGTCGATAAATTGATGATCCAAAGATAAAGCCAAAGACTGGGCTTCGCCAATGGCTTCTTGCAAACGGCTAGTTAGCTTATCAAATCGCATAATATTTCCTCGTAATGTGGCCGCCGTACCATTGCCAGGTCAATACCTTATAAACAGGTATGTGTTGTTAGCATATGGGGGAATGACCATTAACTTACATCTTTCTCATAATTAGATATAAGGGTCAACGAGGGAACTTCAAGGGGTACTTTAGATTTACCTAAAGCAAGTTGATCAAGCTCAATTGGCGGCCGCTATTTGGGTTACGGCGGTGGGAGAAGTAATCTTGATCTTGAGAAAAGGTGCACTCTTGCCCGCCATATATGCTCTCCACGCCGCAACCTTGCAGGCGCAGTCTAGCCAAAGCATACAAATCAGCCAGATACTTACCAGGAAAGTTGGGGCGACTAACAAAGCAGGCCTCTGCTTGAGAGTTAGCAGCAACAAAGGCTTGTTTAACATCTTCACCCACTTCAAAAGCATCAGGACCAATTGCTGGCCCCAACCACGCCATGACATCATGGGGATTAGGAAATAGTGCCAGCGTGTTCTCCAATACGCCTTCAGCCAGCCCACGCCACCCAGCGTGAGCCGCCGCTACACGAGTACCTTGGCGATCACAAAACAATACCGGCAAACAATCAGCGGTCATAACTACGCAAGCCTGACCTATTTGATCACTAAAACTGGCATCGGCATCGACGAGGGTAGACTCTGCTAACGGCAGACTAACCACCTTAGTACCGTGCACCTGATTAAGCCATGCAGGTTCTTGAGAGAGTTGGAGATCTGCTCTTAACTGCTGGCGGTGCTGTGTCACTCGTTGCAAATCATCGCTGACATGGCGAGCCACATTAAAGCCAGCCATTGGGTTTTCATCAAGCACTGCCAGATCTCGCATACTGGCCACCGCTAGCACATTGGCTGGCGCTGGCCACTCAGGCACTACATAGCGCTGCTTAGCTAATTTTGAGGTTAAAAGTACTGCTGTTGTTGCCACAGTTTATTATCCCGTTCCAACTCAACCAGCAACTCTTGCATGTCTTGCGGCAAAGGCACTTCCCACTCCATATCTTGTTGCGTGAATGGATGAGTTAATTCCAAACGCTTAGCACACAAAGCCTGACGTTTAAAATCACGCAAACAATCCAAAAAGTCTTCATCACAACCTTTTGGCAAACGCTGGCGACCACCATATAAAGGATCGCCCAACAATGGATAGTTGATGTGCGCCATATGTACACGTATCTGGTGGGTACGACCGGTTTCCAACTTCAAACGTAAATGTGTGTGAGCACGGTAGCGTTTTAATACACGATATTGCGTCGTTGCAGGCTTACCCAAAGGCGCTACCGCCATTTTAAGACGATTGCGAGAATGTCGAGCCATTGGCTCATCTACAACGCCACCACCGGTTAGTACGCCTTGTGCAATGGCTTCATACTCACGTCCCATACTGCGTTCTTGTAACTGAGCGACAAGCTCAGTTTGCGCTTGAATCGTTTTTGCTACCACCATAAGGCCCGAAGTGTCTTTGTCTAAACGGTGCACGATACCTGCCCTAGGCACAGAATTCAGCTGGGGAGCATGGTGTAACAAAGCATTCAGCAAGGTACCGTCGTGATTGCCCGCGCCTGGATGTACGACCAAACTGACAGGTTTGTTTATCACTAAGATATGCTCATCTTCAAACACAACATCGAGCTCGATAGCTTGCGGCTGCCAGCGCTCTTGACGCTCAATTTTGGTATCAACAACCAGCTTTTCGCCACCGTAGAGCTTTTCACGCGGGCGTAAAACTTGACCATCAACGGTGATGTCACCTTCTTGAATCCAAGTTTTTAGTCGTGAACGCGAATAATCAGGGAACGCAAGCGCTGCAACCTGGTCTAATCGCATACCGGACCACTCATCTTCAACGACGGCTTCTAAAGATATAATATCGTGCATGTAAATTAAGGCCTAAGCATTGTCGCCCTTTACCTGATATAGGCCGGACAACTAAATAATGGCGCAAATTATACCCTAGGACCAGACAAATACCCACCGGCACTGGACACATGCACCTAACTTCACCTGCATAAAGGCTTTCATCAAGTGACAAAAAACCCCATAATTAGGCTTTTCGCCATAGCAGACTACAGGCTTACACATATGAACCACGGCGCAGCAAAGATATTTCGTCAAACAGCCATTGGCTTAACCCTAGCTTTGACGTTAAGTGCTTGCTCTAACACTGACACCATTGAAGAAATAGAACCCGTCTTGCCAGAAGCCGAGCTTTACACAAATGCTATGGATAAGGTGGCAGCAGGCAACTATATTCCGGCTATCGAAGATTTAGAAACTCTTGAAGCTCGCTACCCTTATGGTCGCTACTCTGCACAAGCCCAGTTGGAGCTAATTTACGCCTACTACCGCAGCAACCAAGCCATTGCCGCCAAGGCCGCCGCCGCACGCTTTATTCGCCTACATCCAGATCATGAACACGTGGACTACGCCTACTACTTAAAGGGCTTAACCGCATTTGAAGAAAACAAGGGTGCCCTAGACAACTATCTAGCCAGTGACAAGGCCAAGAAAGACCCCGGCGCTATGCGTGACTCATTTACCGATTTCGATACTTTGTTGCAACGTTTCCCACAAAGCCAATACGCAGCTGATTCAAAAGCGCGCATGGTTTACTTACGTAACTTGTTGGCAGAGCATGAAATTCATGTGGCCGAATATTACATGTCACGTGAAGCCTGGCTTGCTGCTTCTAACCGTGCCCAGTATGTATTGGAAAATTACCAGTTAACTCCAGCTGTTAAGCCGGCTTTGCAGGTTTTAGTCATCGCTTACACTGAAATGGGCCTTACTGACAACGCCAACAACGCTCAACGTGTTTTGGATGAGAACTTTGCCGTGGCACAAGAACCAGGTGAAACGCAAGAGTCTCAACCAGAATCCTGGTTTGATAAGCTGACCTTTGGTGTTTTTAAAGACGACGAGACTGAAGCTGCAGAATAGAAAGTACACAGCTGGCCGCAAACGACCCTGAGGGTCGCCCGCTACATCTGAATATTCTTAACTTTTATACCAATCACAGTAGATGGTTACTGGACCTTGGCGTTTGTGCTCGGTGATTTGGTAGCGGCGTTCCAGAGTTGCAGCCGCCCTTGGATCTACTTGCTTACCTTCCAAGAAATCATCTATCTGATCATAAGATACACCCAAAGAATCTTCGTCAGGTTGCTGTGGGTTATCGTCTTCCAAATCTGCCGTTGGTGTTTTCATGACCAAGTGCTCAGGCGCACCCAAGGCCGCAGCTAAGGAACGTACTTGACGCTTATTCAAGCCAAACAAGGGTGCCAAGTCACAGGCACCGTCACCGAACTTGGTAAAGAAGCCAGTAATCGCTTCAGCACTGTGGTCAGTGCCCAATACCAAGGCATCAGACAAGTTAGCAATATAAAACTGTGCCATCATACGGGCACGGGCCTTGTTATTGCCGCGGGAGAAATCTAACTTGTGAGGGGTCAATTCTTGAGACGCCACAAAATCACCGCAAGCCACATCCATGCCTTCTACTACAGGCGCCACGTTAACTGTGACTAGCTGACTAGGCTGGATAAAGTCCGCTGCACACTGGGCATCGGCTTCATCAGCCTGCACCTTGAAAGGCAAACGCATGGCAATAAAACCATAATCATTGCTGTCAGTTTCCGCATTCAACTCATCACAGGCTAGCTGCGCCAACTTACCCGCTGTAGTGGAATCAATACCGCCAGATAAGCCCAGCACCAAACGCTTAAGGCCGGTAAATTGCAGGTAAGACTTGATAAAGCCAATACGACGCTTTATCTCGGCATCTACATCAATGGTAGGCTGGGTTTTAAGGGCCGCCACAATGGCAGCTTGTGTAGCAGAAATGGTCATAGTGCGCCTAGGACAGGTAGCTAATAAATGTGCTGGCAATTTTACCTTATTTTTAGGTCGGATATTAGCCCAACTTTATTACCGGCAGTTGGCGTTATGCGCGCCTTGGCTATCGAGGGCATATTCGCCATCTCGACTATGCCAAATTAATCGCCAACAAGCCTTATCGGTTTGTTGGGGACCAGCTGCGCGTACGTGAGCAACAATAACAACGGCACTTTCTTCTGTGTGTATTAAATAGTCATATCCCGCATCCTCATTAGGTATGCCTAAACCTGCTATATTTGTAGCGACAACACCGGCTTGATGTTGATACTCAGCCTGAGCCAAAGCAATATGCTGCAGATTCAGCCAAGCCACTTGTCGCCTCACCTTAACTTGTTGACCCTGCCACTGGGGCAGCGCCAAACTTATCAATACCGACACCAAAGCCAAAACTAATAATAGCTCCAACAAGCTAAAACCAAGCGATACCGGACCACCTCGGCGCTCACTCATCCTCTGCAACCTCGGCCATGATTATCACCGACCTTAGAGGTTCAGCATGCAACCTTGCCTGCAGCTCTTGTTGCAACTGTGACTGTAACGAAGTTTGCAAATAAACCTGCTGCATCAGACTCATTAACGGCCATGCCAACAAGAGCACCAGCAACATACAAGCCAGCATCACCCAGCCAGATTGCTTTGCAGGATTGCTTAGCTGTTCTTGTTGCACTCTCAGGCCTCCTCACAAGGTAAGCGTAAAACTTGATTAGTTACTTGCTCAAACACATTGCTAGCATTAGCCATGAAATATTGTGTCATTGCGCCCTCGATACCTACAGCAAACTGCAAACGTAGCAGCACAGTTTGCTCGGCTAGATCACCGCTCACTTCGGGTAGCCAGCGCACTGGTGAGCAGCCGCCTTGTTCGGCGACGCCATAGCTCACCTGAAGATCCCATATAGCATCAACAAAGCCCGTATAGCGACCGCCTAGACGCCGTTTTTGAAGCTGCTGCTTAGCCTTGTTGTGGCGTATATCATAAACTTGGCAGCGACCATTTTGTGACATTTGCCAACGCCAATAATTAGCACCTCCGTAGGCCAACCCCGAAGCACACACTTGTTGTGACAAGTCTTCAATGGACTTCACAACAGCTTGTCGTAACATCACCATTTCACTAGTTGTGTACCACCAATTTGCGCGTTGTGTAACCATTTGCACAAGATAGCTTGCTGCTAGTAATAACAAACTAGCCAGCGCTAGGCTCAGCAAGACTTCCAGTAAACTAAAACCGCGAGCTGATGCGTCCTGGCTATGCATCAATTGCCTTAGCTTTATCACAAAGGCCACTGAAAAATTGAGCAATGCCAGTCACCACATGCTGCCATGGTTTGAGCAGGACCGTGCCAACGTATCTGCAGGCTTAGCTTTCCACCTGTATTACATGAGAAGGAACACGCAAGGTGTAGCTCACCTTCTGGCAAAACTTGAGATACCGATACTTGCCAATACTGCCACCAGGCAGCCAACATTTGTTGCTCATTACAATGCTTGCCTTGCCAGCATGCTGAAGCAGAAGCGGGCTGCCCAGATACGGGCGATTGCGACGCTAGCCAAGCTAGCTGTTCAGGATATAGGGGCAAGACTTGCACCAGCTGATAGAGCAGCAAATGCGCCTCTTGCTGTTGCTGACTAAACTGAATTTTTTGCGCCACAGACAGATAACTGCTCATCATGGCACTAAGCCCTAGGGCCAAAATAGCCAGTGCCAAATTCACTTCCAGCAGGCTAAAGCCTCTAGCTTTGTGCATCACAAGTCACCTGCTCACTACGCAAGCTGCCGGAACTAGAGATAACTATTTTATAGCCCACAATCTGGTTATCCCAACATGCCAACCAACTACCCGACTGCCCAGTAGTACCAGTAGCGTTGAAATGCACATAGGCTCCACGATTAAAACTTAGGCTTAATGCGGTATGCAGGCTTTGCCGATGCAGCAGTTTTTCATCGGCTTGCCACTGTCCGTCTTTGTTAGTATCGATAAAGCTAAGGATTTGCCTTTTTGTGCTAGCTACTTCCGAGCACTGAGTGTTGCCGGGCCAACCACAAAGGCTAACAGGCTGTTGGTAGCTTAGTGCGGTGGCACGAGATTGGCGTAGATGTAATAGAAATGATTTATGCTGTTGTTGTAAATGCGCCTGGGATAACCCCTGAGCCCAATTGGGCAACAACAATTTGCCACTTAACAAAACTAAGGCCAAGACAGCGAGAATTTCGATTAAGCTCCAGCCAGAACATTCTCGGACGTGGCTTGGTTTAGAAAGAACTACAATATAAGAAGGTAACAGCATGGCAAACTCCTTTTGCTAATGCTGTTACTAGTATAGATGGTATTTGGATAAGTGCTAAATGAAGCTATGAATAAACTAGACGACAGTGGCCTAGTCGATGGCGATAATCTCTACTTCAAAAGTCAAAGTCATACCAGCAAGAGGGTGATTGAAATCTACCTGTACATCATCACCTTCGATACTTTTTATCACACCCGGTAATTCACCATTAGCGGCATCAGCAAAACTAAACACCAAACCCTCTTCTAACACCTGATCAGCACCAAATTGATGGCGTTTCATGGCTTGAATATTACCATCATTACGCTGACCGAAGGCTTTTTCCGGTGTCATGGCGAAGGTTTCTTTGGCGCCTACTTGCAGTCCAATAAGGCAAGCCTCAAAGTCTGGCAGTAGATTGCCATCACCTATATTAAGTTTGGCAGGCTGGCCACCAAAGGTGGAATCAATTTCGTCACCTTGTTCGGTGCGCAAGGCAAAGTGAAGGGTAACTTGTGAATCGGTGGTAATCATTTGCGGGGTCCTTTGGTATCTAGCCACATGTCTACTAGCATGCCCGAGGCACCTAAGAAGATCAGCATGTCCGCCAGATTAAAAGCAGGGAAATAATAAGGGTGCCAGTAGAACAATAAGTAATCTACAACGTAGCCATTAACAATACGCTCGGTAAGATTACCTAAAGCACCAGCCAACAATGCAGCTAGACTGTAAGCCAGTACTCGCTGACTAATGGGTGTTTGGCGTAACCAACGCACTAACCAAACACCGACAGCCAGGCCTATAAAACTAAAAAACCAACGCTGCCAACCGTCTTGCCCAGCCAAAAAGCTAAAGGCAGCCCCTGTGTTATGCACTAGGGTTAGGTCAAATATGGGCAACACATTAACGCGTTCGGCATAGACAAACTGGCCACTGAGCCAGTATTTAATAGCTAGATCGAGCAGCCAAAAACCCAACACCCACGGCCATAATCGTTGCCAAGCCGAGGGAGCTGTTAATGGTTCATTAGGCAAATTCACGTGCCTCGCCAGCACCTTCTACGTTTTCAACACAACGACCACATAGATCTTCATGTTCAGCGTGCTGACCAACGTCTTCACGGTGGTGCCAGCAACGTTCGCACTTGGTGTGCTCAGAAGCATTAATAGAAACGCGCAGGCCTTCTAGGTCTGTCTCGTCCCCTTCACTGTTTAGCTGCAAATCGGCGCGTGATGTCAGCAATACAAAGCGCAGCTCATCACCTAACTGAGACAAGAGCGCATGCAAATCTTCGTTCACGTGCAAGGTAACTTCTGCACTCAAAGAACCGCCAATGCCACCTTCGCTACGCTTGCTTTCCAAGGCCTTATTCACAGCCTGCTTCACAGCCATAACCTGAGCCCAGTAATCAGAGCCTAGCTTGGCTTGAGCTGGTAGTGGCAAACCGTACCAGGTATCCAACTGTACAGATTCAGCACGTTCACCTGGGATAAAGTCCCAAAGCTCATCGGCTGTGTAGCTAAGGATTGGCGCTACCCAACGGGTAATGGCTTCAATCAAATGGTACATGGCGGTTTGGCAAGAACGACGCGCCAAGCAATCTTCTGCCGTGGTGTATTGGCGGTCCTTAATGATATCCAAATAGAAACCACCCAGGTCCTGCGAACAGAAGTGCGTCAACTTTTGGTACACTAAGTGGAAGTTGTAGCTGTGATAGCCTGCTTCAATGTCTTGCTGAACTTGCTCAGCACGCTCTAGTACCCATTGATCCAAGGCCAGCATATCTTCTACAGGCACTAGATTGGTTGCTGGATCAAAGCCATTAAGGTTACTCAACAAGAAACGAGCCGTGTTACGAATACGACGATAGGCATCGGCGGTACGCTTCAATATCTCATCAGATACAGCCATCTCAGCACTAAAGTCCGTAGCGGCAACCCACAAACGAATGATGTCAGCACCCAAGGTATTACATACCTTTTGTGGAGACATAACGTTACCAATAGACTTGGACATCTTGCGGCCGTCACCATCAACAGTAAAACCATGGGTTAATACACCCTTGTATGGTGCTACGCCGTGCATTGCAATGGAGGTCTTTAAGGAAGACTGGAACCAACCGCGATGCTGATCCGAACCTTCTAAATATAGGTCTGCTGGAAAACGCAGTTCTTCACGTTGCGCCAAAACAGCATAGTGAGTAGAACCGGAATCAAACCACACATCCATGGTGTC
>CALKFY010000017.1 GCA_938084925.1 uncultured Pseudomonadales bacterium | reverse complement strand
TGCCTTGTCATGCAAAGAATTAACCCTAACGAAGATATTAGAGCCCTGTCTGATTTCAGAGCAGGTGTAAGCTCATGTATTCAGCAAGTTACTGAAACTAAAAGACCTTTAGTTATAACCCAGCATGGCAAAGGGGTGGCTATTTTGGCTGATGTGGGTGAGTTTGAAGCAATGCAGTCTCGCCTGGATCTTCTTGAAGAAATATATAAGGCTGAAAGCCAAATCAGTGAAGGGCGTGGAATCTCTCATGAAGATGCCAAGTCTTTGATAATGAAAGTGGCAGTTTAATCATCACAGCGAATCAGCCGTTTAGCCAATGGGACAGTATCTTCCCAGACAGCATGATGACAGTGGCGGCAGTAGATCGGCTAATACACCACGCGTCAATTATCGAATTAGAAGGAGGCAGCTATCGGATCGACCAACAACGACAATTAAAAGCAAAGTAAGTTAACTAACTGACGACAATGATCCGGCCATCATAATTGTCGCGAACCGGACAAGATAGTTGACGTTGAACAGACGCGCAAAAAACGAGCTCCGCTGTTTTAGGCGTTACATTTTTCTTGTTGGTGCATTGTGCGCAACGTGCTATAGTTATTTCATGATTAAGTCATTTAAACACAAAGGTCTCAGGAAGTTTTTTGAGACTGGCAGTAAAGCGGGCATTCAGGCTAAGCATGAACGTAAGCTCCGAATGCAGTTAGCGGCAATTGATACCGCAACTGTTATTGAAGATATCGATCTTCCGAGCTACAAGCTTCACTCTCTAAAAGGAGATAGAAGCAGCATATGGTCAGTTACAGTCAATGGAAATTGGAGAGTTACTTTCGAGTTTGTTGATGGTAATGCCTACATTATTAATTATGAGGATTATCACTAATGACTATGTACAATCCACCGCACCCCGGCGAGTTCATCTATGACGTGTATATGGAACCTTTTGGTTATAGTAGCCGCTTCATAGCCAAACAACTTGACGTAGCAGCATCAACATTTAGCCGCCTTTTAAAAGGACAGAGTGCTATCTCTCCAGAAATGGCGCTTCGTCTATCTAAGGCTATTGGCCGTACTCCTGAGAGCTGGCTAACAATGCAGGATAACTACGATCTATGGCAAGCTAAACAACATGTGAACTTGGCAAAAGTCCACCCGATTAGCTTCGTAGCAGCCTGAAAAATATAACAAACGCATCAAGTCGCCCCCTGAAAAGCGGGCTGGGACACCAAAACTACGCGGCGATTCGTTTTGGTGCTTCGCCCAAAGTTTAAACCAATCGCCGCTACGTTTTGCTGCCCCTTATGCGGGCGTTAGTTTTTCTTAAAGTTGAGTGATACTATAGTGATACATTTTTATCCTAGGTATCAAGTATGAGAACAGAGGTCGTCACGACATTAAAAAGGCAAGCAACGAAACTGCTTGCTGATCTCCATGAGTCTAAAGAACCTATTTTAATAACTGAGCATGGTCAACCATCAGCCTATTTGCTTGACGTAGCTGATTATGAGTTGATGCTAGACCGCATGAAAATCCTAGAAGGTATCGCAAAGGGCGAACAGGCTATCCGTGAAGGCCGAACAATGGACATGTCGCAAGCCAAGGATAAATTGAGCAAATGGCTCAAATAATCTGGACTGAACCAGCACTAGATAATTTGAACGATATTGCTGATTATATTGCAGTGAGTAATCTGCACGCTGCTAGGCAGCTAGTAGAAAGCGTTTTTAACAAGGTAGAGAGGCTCGAACAATTTCCAGACTCAGGCAAAGTACCTGATGAAATTTCAAATCTAAATTACCGAGAAGTTGTAGTAACCCCTTGTCGTGTTTTCTATAAAGTTGATAGTGATTCAGTATATATTCTTCATGTGATGAGACAAGAAAGAGATTTACGGAAATTTTTACTATCTAGCGACAATGAAAGCTAACCAAGCATTCATCCGGACTTGCCTTCGGCTCGCGCGGTTAATGCGGCGTTGGAGCTGAGGATAATCGTAGTAATGGTTGATAAGCTTCAAATTAGATGGGCAGTTCTGATATAAAAATTCCTGAAATTAATATGACTTTAACTACATGTTCTTAACAAAAAATGACTCCAGGAATTAATCAGGCTAGAAAGGCCAAAATAGCCCACACGCTACATGAGTATGAACATGATTCATCGGCAGCATCTTATGGTCTAGAGGCCTCGGAAAAACTAGGTGTGCCTGAGGGCAGGATATTTAAAACCTTGGTGGTTAGCCTTGATAATAAAGAGTTGTCGGTGGGTGTAGTGCCCGTTTCATCTATGCTTAATATGAAATCCATCGCCAAGGCCACAGGGGCAAAAAAGGCCGCCATGGCTGCGCAAGCGGATGTGGAGCGTTCAACGGGATACGTGCTTGGAGGAGTGAGCCCTTTAGGCCAAAAGAAACGGCTTAAAACGGTTATCGATGCTTCGGCGCAAAACTATTCTACAATTTATGTCAGTGCGGGCCGTAGAGGGCTGGAGATTGAGCTGGATCCTAATGACCTAGCAAAGTTGGTTAACGGTGCTTTTGCGGAAATAGCTCAGTAGCTACTTACGAGAGACATTAGATTATGGAAATTAAAGGTGTTCATAAAGGCTCGTGTCATTGTGCTAGTGTTGAATTCGAAGTTGACCTAGGCAATGGTTTTGAAGAGCTAAGCCGCTGTAATTGTTCCATGTGCGCGCGGCGTGGTGCAGCCGTTGCTACGGTTCCCTTGGCTGCGCTCACTATTCTAAAAGGCAAAGATCAGTTAAGCCTTTATCAATTTAACACCAACACAGTAGAGCATTATTTTTGTTCTAAGTGCGGTATTTATACTCATCACAGACAACGTTCCAATCCAAATCGCTACGCAATAAACATTGCTTGCATTGAAGGGGTTAATCCTTTCGAGCTTGGTAACATAGTTACAACGGATGGACTTAACCATTCGTGTGATCGTGATAAGTAGCTATTAGATATTTGGTCTATACATGTTCATATAATTGTACATGTCTAGGTTGGCGAGTATACTTGTAGCATTAGTCGTACAGAAGAGGTGCTTATGCGAATTGTGTCTTTTACAGAAGCTCGTAATGGTTTAAAAACAGTTTTAGATGGTGTCATTAACGATGCGGATACTACCGTGATTACTCGTCGAGATTCGGCAGATGCTGTTGTTATGTCATTGGATTACTACAATAGCTTAATGGAGACAGTGCACTTGTTACGTTCTCCTGCTAACGCTGCACATTTGAGTAGTTCCATTGCCCAATACAATGCTGGCAAGACGTCCTCTCGAGAGTTAGTTGATGAGTAGCCGGCTGCTAAGTTGGACTAATGATGCGTGGGACGATTATTTATATTGGCAAACCCAAGATAGAAAAACCCTAAAACGCATAAATAAACTCATCATTGATACCAAGCGCTCTCCCTTCGAGGGTATAGGTAAACCAGAAGCACTTAAAGAAAATTTAGCGGGCTTTTGGTCGCGCCGCATAGATGATACAAATAGGCTTGTTTATGCGGTTGATGACGCGGCTATAACTATTATAACTTGTCGTTACCATTACTAGGTGCATAGAGTGTGGCTTTTGCCAAAATACACTATAACAAAGCAAGGTGTTTAAGAGCGGACACTACTTACCTGTAAATAAAAGAATCACCTATTGCTCACTGAATTAACACAATAGCCTGCAACTTTACCTAGCCTTTCCAAAACGCGACGCACTGCGTCTCGAATTGAGTTGGACTCATTGCCGAAGTTTAATTTGCGTTGAAAATCGCCAAGCCAGAGAATACAAGGCAATATTGCCTTGCCGTGATTAAATTCTAGGTTAATGGGTGTTTTTACCCATTCTGGCGATAAATATCAAAACAACTGCGTTTATTGCATATTTTCTGCGTTTCTTAGCTGTCATTATTTCAGTTCTTATAAAGTTGCCGTTCTGGTAGCTGTTGATCAATGACCTCTATGGAGCCTCGCTATGCCTTTAGAAGCAAGCAAAAATGCCTTTATCACCTGTGCCGTTACTGGTTCTGGTGGTAGCCAAGATCGTTCCCCTCATGTGCCACGTAGCCCTGAGCAAATTGCCAACAGCGCCATTGATGCTGCTAAAGCTGGCGCTGCGGTTGTACATTGTCACGTGCGTGAGCCAGATACCGGTAAGCCTAGCCGTCGCATTGAGCTTTATAAAGAACTAACGGAGCGTATTCGTGCTGCCGATGTGGACGTGGTGCTAAATCTTACCGCTGGTATGGGTGGCGATATTGTCTATGGCGGCCCTGAATCCCCATTGCCTTACAACACCGACGCTACGGATATGGTTGGCGCGACAGAACGTGTTGAGCATGTACGTGTTTGCCGCCCTGAGATCTGTACTTTGGATTGCGGCACCATGAACTTTGCCGAAGCCGATTACGTCATGACCAACACTCCAGGTACCTTGCGTGCCATGGCGCAGATGATGACGGAAATGGGTGCGCGTATCGAAATTGAAGCCTTTGATACGGGTCACCTATGGTTGGCGAAGCAGTTGGTATCTGAAGGTTTGATTGAAGATCCTGTCATGGTGCAGTTGTGCATGGGTATCCCTTGGGGTGCGCCAAACGACCTAAATACCTTTATGGCTATGGTTAACAATGTACCTAGTGACTGGATTAAGTCTGCTTTTGCTATCGGTCGTGACCAGATGAACTATGTAGCAGCCACCGTATTGGCTGGCGGTAACATCCGTGTCGGTCTAGAAGACAACCTATGGTTAGAAAAGGGCGTGCTAGCTACCAATGCGCAGCTAGTTGAAAAGGCCGCAACCATTGCTACTAACATGGGTACCAATCTAATGACTGCCGCTGAAGTGCGTGAGTTGATCAAGGTTGAAAAGCGCGCGCCGCTACAAGCCTAATACCAGTCTGGGAGTTTACTAATGACAACTAAACGAATTGCCGCCTGTGTGGGCGGTGGGGTAATTGGCGGTGGTTGGATCGCACGTTTTCTTTTGCACGGATGGGATGTGAATGTCTTTGACCCAGCGCCAGATGCCCAGCGTAAGATTGGTGAAGTGCTGGACAACGCCCGTGCCTCTTTGCCAGAGCTAAGCGATGTAGGCATGCCTAGGGAAGGTACATTGACCTTTTGTGACACTATGGCCGAAGCTGTTGGTAACGCAGAATGGATCCAAGAAAGCGTGCCAGAGCGTTTGGACATCAAGCACAA
>CALKFY010000016.1 GCA_938084925.1 uncultured Pseudomonadales bacterium | reverse complement strand
CGCTCTTAATGCTGCCATGTCTGGGCGTACCACCTTGGTCATTGCCCATCGTTTGTCGACTATCGAGCAGGCCGATATTATTGTGGTGATGGATCAGGGATCGATTGTGGAGCAGGGTTCACACGCTGAACTGCTAAAGCATCAGGGCTTGTACGCACACTTGCACAATCTACAATTTAGTGAAGACTAAGTCTTAGCTAGTTCTACTAGCATCTGCTCAATGCGTGCCTGAAACGGTTGTACGCTATAGTTGTTGAGTACGTGCTGGTAGGCGTTTTCGCAAATCGCTTCATACTCGTCATCGCTCAAGGCCATAATAGCTTCGATTTCAGTGGCTAAGCTCTGGCCATTAATATCCGCTAAAAACCCGTTTTCACGATGAGTAATGATGCCCTCTGGGCCGCCACAGCGGGTCACTAATACTAGCTTCTTACGGGCCATGGCCTCGATAACTACCATGCCAAAGGTTTCGCTACGCGACGGCACACAGATGACATCGGCGTTATCAAAGAAGGCTTCACGTTCGTCGTTACCTACCCAGCCTTGCATGGTGACCTTGTCACCTAAATTGGCGCTGGTAATCATGCTTTGGATTTTTTTAAACCAGCGTCCTTTGCCGGCAATAGTGGTGCGAAAGTCTACCCCTTTGTTATGCAAGCTAGCTAGGGCTGCTAGCAATAAGTCTTGGCCTTTGGTGCGGCGCATAACCCCCATGTGGGCAATATGTAACGGCGATTGCTTGGGCCTTGTTGTTGGCTCTTGTGCTTCCAGTTCTACAAGGTTGGGCATAACCAACACTGGACCTTGGTAGCCTTGCTCCAAGACAAAGGCCTTTACTGGTTCTGATACGGCCAAGATCATATCTGCTGCATGTAAACCCTTAGCGGTGTAACTATGTAAAACCAACGCCAGTTTGCAGTTAGGCTTTAACACGGGTTTCGCTAGGGCGGCATCAATGGGTTTGTGGACTAGCAACAGGTCGGCATTTAGGTCGTTTAATGTGCGGCGTAAGCGGGCTTGAGCTAGGTGTTTAAAGCCCGGTAAGCGGGTCCGTGGGTAGTCTAAATATTGGTAAGCCAGTTGCTTATTTTCTAGTAGAGCCTGAACTTGCGCCCCTGGACGAATAATGGAGGTGACTTGCTGTCCTAAGTGGCGTAAATTATCGCTATAATGCACAAAGGATTGCTTGGGCCCGCCAAGGTCTTTGCCAGAAATTAAATTAACAATGTGCATAGTGTTCGGCTCGAAGACGCCATAGGGCGTTTGCTAGGTTTGTTAGCATTCTAACAAGCTCCATGCCAGCACAAAACCCTGCAAGCTGAAGGAAGAGTAAATTTGTCGTTAATCTATCGCGCGCTTTGGTATGGTTTGTTGCCATTGGGTGCTATCTGGCATCTTATATTTATCTGGCGTCGTCCAGAGTTTCGCTTTGGCTTTTGGCAGCGTTATGGCTGGGTGCCTCGCGACGCGCGCAAGCCGTTAGTGGTGCATGCGGCTTCTGTGGGTGAAGTAAACGCTGTCGCCGACATGCTATTACAGATCAGCCAGCAGGCTAATATTCCTCTAGTGGTCACCACTACCACGGCGACTGGTCGTGATCGTTGTTTACAGTTGTTTGCAGAGCACCCGCACATACAGCACTGCTATATGCCTTTTGATTTGGGTATCTCTCAGCGCCTATTCTTACAACGTTTGCAGCCCCGTGGCGTACTGCTGGTAGAAACTGAGCTGTGGCCGAATATGCTACGTTTGTGTCCCGCTCACGTTGTTCCCGTATGGTTAATCAACGGTCGTTTGTCCCAACGTTCTGCTAAAAGCTACCAGCGCTTTAAAAGTCTAACTCGTCCTATGTTAGATAATTTGCAGCGTTTTCTAGTGCAAGATAAAGCCAGTGCGCGCCGCTTTGCTCACATTGGTGCAGATCGCGACAAGCTGCAAATCATGGGTAGCGTTAAGTTTGATCTGACCCTGCCGCCGCCAAAGCATGCTGATTTGGCGCAGCAATGGCTGGATGATGGCGAGTCTTGTTGGGTATGTGGCAGTACCCGTGAAGGTGAGGAAGCCACTTTGCTGCAAGTCTGGAACAAGATGACGACAGTAGCGAAAGGCTTGTTAGTATTGGTGCCGCGGCATCCGCAACGCTTTGAAGAAGTGGCGGATATTTGTGCTCAAAGTGGGCTGCCTTGGCGTCGTTATAGTGATGGTGCCAAGGAAGAATTTTTAGCGCAACCAGGCAAGCGCGTATTGCTTGTGGATGCTATGGGTTTGCTGATTGATTTTTATCGTCTAGCAGACATTACTCTAGTTGGCGGTAGTCTGGCTGACAAGGGCGGGCAAAATCCGTTGGAAGCGGCCGCCCTTGGCAAGCCTGTTTTAATGGGACCTAATACCTTTAACTTTGCCAGTGTTTGTGAACTGCTACAGCAGGCAGGCAATTTACAGCTGGTAACTGCTCATGAATTAATTGAGCTGGTGCCACGCTTGTTTGAAGACGAAGATACTCGCAAAACCATGGGCCAGGCAGGCATTGATTTGGTGGCTCAGCAAGCAGGTGCTACCCAGGCTTACGTTTCACTTATCAGTAAGGAATTTGTATCAGCCAAGAATTCGGTGCCTAATTCCTAATGAATTTCACACTTAAACAAGGATCTTGGTTGTGGGTTTCGGGCTTGGCCGTACTGCTGGTTGTCGGCCCCTTTTTGGCTGTGGCCATTGCTTTAGCCGGACAAGTAGCTGCCATTGATTGGTCTTTGTTGCTAGAAGATGCCTACTTACGTTCGGTAATCTGGTTCTCCATTTGGCAGGCCAGTCTGTCTACTTTGTTAAGTGTTGGTTTGGCTTTGCCTTTGGCCAGAGCCCTGGCGCGCCGGCATTTTGCTGGCCGTGATCTACTGCTTAGAGTTTTCAGTGTGGCCTTGGTGGTACCTGCTATCGTCGCCGTTTTCGGTCTGGTGGTAGTGCATGGTCGCCAGGGTTGGGTAAACGAGCTACTGCGTTTTCTGGACTTGTCTTCTGGCTCCTATCTTTATGGCTTAATAGGCATCTTGCTAGCTCATGTGTTTTTCAATTTGCCCTTGGTTACGCGCATTGTATTGCAGCGTATGGAAACCATTGAGCCTGAATCTTGGCGCTTGGCAAGCCAGCTAGGCATGTCGTCTTGGCAGCATTGGCGGGTATTAGAATGGCCTCATATCCGTGCCGTGCTAGCACCTGTGGCAGCCTTGATCTTTGCCTTATGTTTTACCAGTTTTGCTATCGTCATGAGTCTAGGTGGTGGGCCGCGAGCAACTACTTTGGAAGTAGCTATATATCAGGCTGTACGTTTAGATTTTGATTTGCCTCTAGCTACTCAGCTTAGTCTCGTGCAGTTACTACTGTGCGGCATTATCTTGTGGTTGGGGTTGCGTTTGGGGCGGCCTACGGATATTAGCCATAGTTTAGGTATGTCTGTGGAGCGGCCTGATACGCGGGCCATAGTAGGTAAAGCGCTAGATGTTTTGTTTATCCTACTTGGCTTGGTATTGGTGGTGTTACCCTTGTCAGGTGTAGTACTAGCAGGAATCAATGATCATTGGTTGCAGGTGCTGGGTGACCAGCAGCTATGGATGGCCGCTTGGAATAGTTTGTGGGTGGCGATGTCAGCGGCGTTTTTGTGTTTGTTTATGGCGTGGGGTTTGTTGTTGATGCAACGCCATACGCGTCAGCGTTGGCCTTGGAGTGCCGCGTTAATTGATGCTTTGGGTATGATGACCTTAGTGGTGCCAGCCTTGGTGTTGGGCACTGGCTTGTTTTTAGCCTTGCGCAACTGGGTGGATGTCATGGCCATTAATCTATATTTAGTGTTATTGGTGAATAGCGTCTTGGGTTTGCCGTTTATGTTACGAGTATTAACCACACCCTATTTGCAGCTAGCCCAGCAGCATGATCGCTTGTGTTCGAGTTTGGGTGTTAGTGGTTGGTATCGTCTGCGTCATATTGAGTGGCCAGTACTACGGCCAGCTATGGGTTTAGGCTTAGCCATAGTAGCGGCATTTTCTGTCGGCGATTTGGGTGTGGTGGCCTTATTTGGTACCCCCGATGTAAAGACTTTGCCGTTACTTATGTATCAACGTTTAGGTAGTTATCAGGCCGATGCTGCGGCTGTGACGGCAGTGATGCTGCTGGCGTTGTGTTTGCTGGTGTTTGTGTTGTTAGAAAAAGGCATAGGGAGTCGTCGTGCTTGAGTTAAAAGACCTAGTTGTGCAACAGGGGCAAAGTCAGTTTCACTTTACTGGCGTGCTAAAAGAGCATAAGTGCACGGCCTTGATGGGACCTAGTGGCTCAGGCAAAACTACCTTGTTAAATGTTCTGGCAGGCTTTGTTGAACCTGCGCAGGGAGAGCTTACTTGGCAGGGGCAAGACTTGCTGTCTCTAATGCCCGCCCAGCGGCCTTTTACTAGCTTGTTTCAAGAACATAACTTGTTTGCCCATTTAAATTTGGCTGACAATGTGGGTTTGGGGTTGCACCCCGGGTTGAGCTTAACTAAGGCTCAGCGACAAGAGGTAGAAGTCGCCCTTCAACAAGTGGGTTTGCAAGGCATGGGGCAGCGCTTGCCAGCTAGTTTGTCTGGTGGCCAGCGCCAACGTACCGCCTTGGCTCGTGCCTTAGTGCGTAGGCAGCCTTGGTTGTTATTGGATGAGCCATTTAGTGCTTTGGATCCAGGCCTTAGGCAAGAAATGATTAGTCTAGTAGCAGAATTACAAGCCGAACATAATTTGAGTATTGTCTTAGTCACCCACGACCCGCAAGAAGCCTTGAAGATGGCTTCGGAGGTTATGTTTATTGCCGAGGGTGGAGTATACTGGCAAGGACAAGGTACCGATTTTTTACAGCAGCAAAGCGCGCCTATACAACGCTATTTGGGCCATTAAACAGGCTGCTCTTACAAAGGTTTTATATGCAGGACGCCAATTCTTCCGAGATCGACAAAGCTTCAACTGAATCTCCTTCTCAAGGCCAGGCTGGCCCTATTCCGCAAGCGCCAGAAACAGAGACAGGTGCACAACAGGTAGTTGTTATTGGTGCCGGTATTTCTGGCCTCACCAGTGCCTGGTTTTTGCAGCAGCAAGGCTATGAAGTATTAGTACTAGAAGCCAGCGCATGCGTTGGTGGCAACCTACAAACTGTACAGCGCGAGGGCTGCCAGTTTGAACGTGGTCCCAATTCCTTTATGAATAACCGCCAAGCCATGGCTGATTTGATTAAGGGTGCAGGCCTAGAATCCGAATTGCTATTGGCCAATGCCGATGCCCATCGACGCTTTATCGGTAAGCATGGTGAGTTGATGGCTTTGCCGACTAGCCCCAAAGAAGGCATCACCACCAAGGTGCTGAGCTGGCCAGGAAAGCTGCGCGTGGCTTGGGAGCCCTTTGTTGGTAAAGGCACCAAGGAAGAGAGTATTGCTGAGTTTGTACAACGCCGTCTTGGCAGAGAAATGTTCGATTGGCTCATTGATCCGTTTATTTCAGGCGTGTTTGCGGGTGACCCCCACAAGTTATCTGTACAAGCCGCTGTGCCTCGTCTATATGCTTTAGAAAAAAATCATGGGTCATTGATTCGTGGCGCTATCGCTAAAATGCGTGCTTCGCGTCAGGATAAAGGCCCCAAGCTTGATGGCGCGATGATGACTTTCAAGGGCGGCCTACATCAATTGATGACTAGCTTGGCTGAGCAATTGCTTAATCCAGTACAAACCAATACTCAAGTAGAAAGTGTCAGTTACAGCCAAACACACGGTTATCTCATACGTAGTGGCGATGCTATTTGGCAAGCTGAAAAAGTTGTCATGGCTGTGCCAGCAAAACAAGTAGCGCGCTTAATTGAAGATTTGCCGACACAAAATGAGGCCATGTTGCAGCAAGCTCAACAGCATTTACGCAACATTCATTATCCGCCGGTGGCGACCGTCTCGATGGCGTTTAATAAAGAGCAAATCAAGCATCCTTTAAATGGCTTTGGAGCTTTGTTGCCTAGTAAAGAGAATAAGCAAATATTGGGCGCTTTGTTTCCGTCCAGTATTTTCACTGACCGTGCACCAACAGATCAACACGTGGTAACAGTATTTGTGGGTGGCGGCCGTGCCGATTCCCAAAGGCAGCAAGGCAAGCCCGGTGTCATGCAGTTATCCGAGGCAGAGCGCCTTGGCGTGGTAATGCAAGAGCTGGACGGCTATGTGGGTATTACAGGGCAGCCTTTGTGGAGCGAAGAAAGCTATTGGCCAGCGGCAATTCCACAATATGAATTAGGTCACGTGCAGCGAGTGGCCGACATTGATGCAGCTCTAGAACATTTGCCTGGTTTATATTTGCGTAGCAATTGGCGTGATGGTGTGGCCCTAGGTGACTGTGTTGAAAACGCACAAAAATTAGCCCAGCGTGTGGTAGCAGATGATTCTGGAGAAGGTCTGTATGCCTGAGTTTGGCCTAGACGACGTAGAAATTATTAGCGAAGTAGATGCCTATAAGGGCTTTTATACGCTGAAAAATTACCAACTACGCCATCGTTTGTATGCTGGCGGCTGGGGTAAGCCGGTACAGCGCGAAGTAGTATGGCGTATCCCTGCCGTTGCCGTTTTGCTATACGATGCCGCTGCCGATGCGGTGGTAATGATTGAGCAGTTTCGTGTCGGCGCTATGCAACATGAACATGGCCCGTGGCAACTGGAGATGGTGGCGGGGCTAATCGACACAGACGAAGCACCCGAACAGGTAGCGGCGCGTGAATGCCAAGAAGAAGCCGGTGTGCAGGTCGCACCGCAACAGATGCAAAAGGTTTGTGAGTATTTAGTTAGCCCCGGTGGTAGCAACGAGACCCTGACCATCTATTGTGCGCCCGTGGATGCTAGTCAAGTTGGCGGTATTCATGGCTTGCCTACGGAAGGCGAAGATATTCGCGTTTTAAGCGTATCTAGAGAGCAGGCTTGGCAATGGCTACAAAATGGCGAAATCACTAACGCTGCCACTATTATTGCCGTGCAGTGGTTGCAAATGAACTACATGCAATTACAAGCACAGTGGAACTAGTCCTGTGGTTGATAGAGCCTCCGGTAAACGTCGTTACATCCCCAACCTGACACAACAGATGGCAACGGCTGAGGCTAATTATCATCGCTTGCAACGCCTCATGGGCAGCTTTGAAGAAGTAGAGTCCCTAAGAGTTACCTTGCAACAGGTTGGCTCGGCTCCTGCTACAGAACTGCACTTACGCTTTATAGAACGATTTAATTACACCGCAACTCTAGAAGTGCAGCTAGGTGGCGGTGAGCAATGGTGGCAAAAGCCACTGCATTTACGCTTGTATCACGATATGCGTATGGCAGAAGTGGTAAAAAGTGCTGATTATCGCCAGTACCGTGGCAGCTACGGCTATCCTAATAATCAGGGTTTGATGGCTGATGAAAAAGCCCAGTTAAATAGCTATTTGGCTTTGTTGCTGCAACAAGCCATGCAACATGGTGCCCATCTACAGCGCAAACCTCGCCAAATAATTGAGGCACTAGCAGCCGTATGAATCAGCGTATCGTCCAGCTTACGGATCTGCACTTTCAAGCCTCCAGCAACGAGCTTTATAAAGGCATTAACGCCGATGCTCATTTCTTGCAATGTCTAGACTGGTTGTCTGGCAATGATTGCGATCTACTCTTGTTAACTGGCGACCTAGCCCATGGGGCTAGCCCAGATGCCTACGTGCGCCTGCAGGGCTATCTGGCTGATATTGGTATACCTTGGTTGTGGCTGCCGGGCAATCATGATGATGTTCAACAAATGTTAGCGGTAACTGATCAGGCTGTTGATCAAGTGCGCTGTGTAGAGCTAGTAAGTTGGCGTTTACTCATACTGGATACGACCTATGCCCCTGATGGTAAAGGGTCTGGTAGTGTCAGTCCGGCACACATGCAGCAGTTGCAGCGACAATTAGAAGTCGAGCAAAATAAGCCTGTATTAGTGGTAATGCATCACAATCCAATACCGGTAAATTCGGCCTGGCAAGACGAGATTATGCTGGCTAATAGTCAGGAATTTAATAAGTTAGTAACCACTTACTCTCAAATAAAGGCTGTTATATTTGGCCATGTCCATCAGCCTATAGATCGCGTGGAGCAGGGTGTGCGTTATTTAGCTACGCCAGCAACATCGGTGCAGTTTTTGGCTGGGCAAGATAGTTTTACCCTGCAAGATGATTGTGGCCCGGGCCTACGCATTATTGATTTGTTAGCCGTAGGCGAACTGCATACACAAGTTATTTATCTGCCTAAACAGGCTAATGCAAAAGGGCTCATGTAATGGTTAACCACATTGTTTATCTACATGGCTTTAATAGTTCGCCCTTGTCGACCAAGGCGCAGCAATTCAAAAATATCTTAACCAGTGATTACCCACAAGTGCAGGTGCATATACCTCAGTTGGCTACTTGGCCGGCCCAAGCTATGCAAGAAGTCGCGGAATTAGTAGAGACCCTGTCTGGTAAAGTGGCCTTTGTTGGTAGTTCCCTAGGTGGCTTTTATGCTACTTGGTTAGCCCATAAATTTGCTGCTAAAGCAGTGTTGATTAATCCAGCTGTGCAACCGGATGTATTGTTACAAAGCCTGTTGGGCCCACAACGCAATTACCACACTGATGACGGCGAATACCTATTAACCCATGAGCATATGGATCAGTTAAGAGCCCTAACCTTGGTGCAGGTAGAAACACCTGAGCACCTCTTGGTGCTATTGCAAACAGCCGATGAAACATTGGATTATCAATTGGCAGCCCAGTACTACAAAGGCTGCCAACTGGACATTGAACAAGGGGGAAGTCATGCCTATGATAATTTTCCTCAAAGGATTCCCCAAATCATGGCATTTGTCGGTTAGAATAAACCCATAACTGCCTGAATATAAATAAAGAAATAAGACACCATGACAGCGCAAGATAATTACAACGCCGATTCCATAGAAGTATTAAGTGGCCTGGACCCCGTTAAAAAGCGTCCTGGTATGTACACCGAAACTAGCCGCCCCAACCACTTGGCCCAAGAAGTTATTGATAACTCGGTGGATGAGGCGTTGGCTGGCCATGCTAGTCAAATTGATGTGGTGTTGCACGCTGATCAATCGTTGAGCGTAAGTGATAACGGTCGTGGTATGCCTGTAGATATACACGCTGAAGAAGGTGTGAGCGGTGTAGAACTGATCCTCACCCGTTTGCACGCTGGTGGTAAATTCTCCAATAACAATTATCAGTTCTCCGGTGGTTTGCACGGTGTTGGTGTGTCCGTGGTGAATGCCTTATCAACTAACTTAGAAGTAAAAATTCGTCGTGATGGTCAGTTGTATCGTATTGGCTTTGCCAACGGTGATAAGGTTAGTGAGTTAGAAGTTATTGATACAGTTGGTAAGCGTAATACCGGTACCACAGTAACTTTCCATCCTGATCCTCAGTATTTTGACTCGGCTAAGTTTTCAGTCGCGCGCCTGAAGCATATCCTCCGCGCCAAGGCGGTATTATGCAGTGGCTTAAAGGTGACCTTTACTGATAATTCAGGCGCGAAAAAGGAAAAGCACGAATGGCACTACGAAGCGGGTTTGGAAGATTACCTAAGCTCAGCCAACGTAGGTTATACCTGCTTGCCAGAGACCCCTTTTGTTGGTAGCCGTGCTACCGAAATAGAAGCCGCCGAATGGGCAGTGCAATGGCTGCCAGAAGGTGGTGAGCTGTTGCAAGAAGGCTATGTAAACCTCATTCCTACAGCACAAGGTGGTACTCACGTTAACGGGTTGCGCACAGGCTTGCTGGAAGCGCTGCGAGAATTTTGTGAAATTCGTAACCTTTTGCCACGCGGTATCAAACTGACTCCAGAAGATATTTGGGATCGTTGCTGCTTTGTGCTTTCGGTGAAGATGCAAGATCCTCAGTTCTCTGGCCAAACCAAAGAGCGTTTGTCTTCACGTCAAATCGCTGGCTATGTGTCTGGTGAAGTAAAAGATTCTTTTAGTTTGTGGCTTAACAAGCACACGGCAGAGGGCGAATTGTTGGCCGAGATGGCCATCAGCCATGCGCAAAAACGCTTGCGTGCCGGTAAGAAGGTGACCCGCAAGAAAATCACTCAAGGTCCGGCACTACCGGGCAAATTGGCCGATTGTTCTGGTTCTGATGCCGAGCGCGGCGAATTGTTCTTGGTGGAGGGTGACTCTGCGGGTGGTTCGGCCAAACAGGCTCGCGATCGTGAGTTTCAAGCCATCATGCCTTTGCGCGGTAAGATCCTGAATACCTGGGAAGTCGACTCTGGTCAAATACTAGCTTCCCAAGAAGTACACGATATAGCCGTGGCTATTGGTGTTGACCCAGCAGCGGAAAACCTAGATGGCTTGCGTTATGGCAAGATCTGTATCTTGGCCGATGCTGACTCCGATGGCTTGCACATTGCCACCTTGCTATGCGCCTTGTTTGTACGTCACTTTAAGCCTCTTGTAGCTGCCGGTCACGTATATGTGGCCATGCCTCCTTTATACCGTATCGACGTGGGCAAAGAAGTCTTCTATGCCCTCGACGAAGCCGAAAAGCAAAGTGTGTTAGAACACATCGAAGCGGAGAAGAAACGCGGTAAGGTGAATGTGCAGCGCTTTAAGGGTCTGGGTGAAATGAACCCATCCCAGTTACGTGAAACCACCATGGTGCCTGACTCACGTCGTCTAGTGCAGCTTGGTCTGGAAGCCGGCGATGGCACTCACGAAGTTATGGATATGCTACTGGCTAAAAAACGTTCTGGCGACCGCAAGAGCTGGCTGCAAGAAAAAGGTAACCTGGCCGAAGTCGGCTAATACTTCATTCAGTAAGCAATAACATTAAAAGGCAGTGATCTAGGTGTAGGTCACTGCCTTTTTTGTTAATAATTGACGTTTATACGCTTCCTAAACTTGCCTTTACACTCCTTTACCAAGCCTAGACCCTACTTTGCGTTCACCTAACTATAATGGACTCATCCAGTCAGGCAACACAGCAACATCGTGAAGCCAGACTAAATGAACGAAAACTCGGAGAGAAAATTATGAACAAGTTGATGAAAAGTATTTTGGTAATGGTTCCTGCAGTCGCCTTGGTTGGTGGTTTGTCTACTTCTGCAATGGCTGACAACGATGGCTGGGGCAAGCGTGGTGATAAGGCAGAAAACTGCGACCATGGTGACCGAGGTGACAAGAAAGGTAAGCGTGGCGACAAAATGCGCGGTGGCGACATGGGCGGCGAACGCATGGTCAAGATGATGAGCAAGAAGCTAGACCTTACCGATGCCCAAGAAGCCGAAATGACTGAGCTGATGGAACGGCAAGGTGATGTGAAAGAAGGCCATCAAGCAGCCACTGGTGCCATGTACGACGAACTAGCTAAGCTGGAAGTTGGCACTGATGCTTACAACGCTCAGGTTGATAAAATTGCTGAAGCTCATGCCTCTATGATGGCAGCTGGCATGAAAGTACGAGCGCAAATGCAGGCCGATATTATGAATATCTTGAACGATGATCAAAAAGCTGAATACCAAGAGATGATGGAAAAGTTTGGTGATCGCATGGGTGGTAAGCGTAACCGCTAATACCATCAAGACGATAAAAAACCCGCACCGGAAACGCTGCGGGTTTTTTGTTGTTAAACAGAACCCCGGAAAAACCCACCCTGGCGTTGGCTGTATTTGGTTTCTAGCAGGATGACGCCGATACGCCAGCGGTCTCTGCCAAAGGGTTTGCAGTAGCTAATCAGCCCTTTGGCCGTCAACTGTGCCGAGCGAATACGAATCTTGTTGTTGATGGCGACAGGTGCTTCTACTTGTACTTGTAAGCCCGAGGGTGAAAAATCGATGATGGTGCCCTGATGTTTAACCTTTGGCTGTGTTTCAAAATAGAAGCTAGCTAGGGCGCCAATTTTTACTCGCGGCATGGCCCTGTGTTCGGGGGGAGTATCAACATCAAATTTGTCGTCTTTGGGTGGTTCTTCTTCATGGCGCTTTTTAGCTGGTCGAACTCGGCCCTTGCCTGTTTTTGGCGTGCTAGTACCACTGCTATGACTGCGCTGGTTTGAGGATTGTTGGCTGGTGCTGGTTAAGTTTCGTTCGCGCAATAAGCTGGCGTCATAGGCTTTACGTTTTTTACTGTCTATTAGGGTATCGTAAGCCTCGTTGATGATAACGGCCGTTTCATGGTCACCTCCTAGATCTGGGTGGTGTTTCATCTTGTGCATCAAAGTGCGATAGATGGCCTTAATAAGCTCAACTGGCGCATCAGGTTGCACATGCAGTATGCGGTAATAATTACGGCGGTTTTTCATATGTTTTAATCTGTTGCTTAGCGCCCACCGGCGACTTCTATAAAACTACCCGTAGTATAACTGGCTTGCTCAGATATAAGCCAGCAGATAGCGTTGGCGACCTCGTCCACGGTACCCCCTCGACGTAAAGGTATCACCGGTGCAAGCCGTTGAATGCGCCCCGGTTCGCCGCCGTCGGCATGCATTTCGGTATCAATAAAGCCTGGTCGAACACCGTTAACACGAATGCCTTCTTGAGCTAGCTCTTGGGCTAGGCCTATGGTTAAAGTATCTACGCCGCCCTTAGCTGCTGCATAGTCTACGTATTCATTGGCGGAACCGATGCGAGCCGCTGCTGAAGATACGTTAACAATGGCGCCACCTGTGCCACCTAGTTCGGTTGACATAACTTTGACCGCTTCTCGGCAGCACAAGAATTGACTGAGTAGATTACTGTTAAAGGTATCTTGCAAACGTTTGGTGTCCATGTCGATTACGCGCATCTGCTGTTGCAAGCGTCCCGCGTTATTAACTAGGCCCACGAGTTGACCGGGCAGTGCTCTTATCTTAGAGAACAGATTAACTACTTGTTGCTCATCACTGACATCGGCCTGCAGCACCCAGGCTGTTCCGCCTTGGTTTTGTATCTGCTCAACAATGGCCTGAGCCTTGTCAGCTTGGGCTCGATAGTTCACTACTATCCCATAGCCTTGCTCTGCCAGATGTAGGGCAGTCGCTGCACCTATGCCGCGGCTAGCGCCAGTAACTAAAATAATTTCATGCATAAAAAATGCCCTATAACGTGACCGTTTAATCACATCATAGGGCATTTGTGCTGACTTGTTAATCTAGGGAAGGTCAGCAATAAGTAGTTGTTGAGTGCTTAGCGCAAATCGTTACCGACACGTACAACTTTCAAAGTGTTAGTGCCGCCGTGCGCCTTGGTGTAATCACCTTTAGTGATAATAACCAAGTCACCGTCTTCAACTTCACCCGTAGCGAGCAGCTCATCAATGGCTATTTGGTTGATTTGAGCATTTTCAATGTGCTCTGAATCAAAGGCATGAGTGATTACACCTCGGTACAAGCAAACTTTACGCTGTGTTGCCTCTAGTGGAGTAAAGGCAAAGATCGGGATGCCAGAACTTAAGCGCGACATCAGCAGTGGTGTGGCGCCGGTCAAGGTCATACTCACGATGGCTTTCACACCTTGTAGGTGGTTGGCAATGTACATAGCACCCATGGCAATACTTTCATCAGTAGCGTCAATAGGTACGTCAAGACGGTGCGAAGAACGTAAAATGGATGGGTGGCTTTCCGCACCCAAGCAAACACGGGCCATGGCTTCTACAGTAATGGCTGGATAGTCACCCACGGCAGTTTCTGCCGATAGCATTACCGCATCGGTGCCGTCCAATACGGCGTTAGCTACGTCGGAAACCTCAGCACGTGTTGGCATGGGGCTTTCGATCATGGATTCCATCATTTGTGTTGCTGTAATCACCACGCGATTAAGTTGACGGGCACGTTTGATAATGTCCTTTTGTACACCAACTAGAGCCGCATCGCCAATTTCTACGGCCAAGTCGCCACGGGCAACCATGACAGCTTCGCTGGCAGTGATGATGCCATCTAAAGTTTCAGGTTTAATAGCTTCGGCGCGTTCTATTTTGGCTACTAGGCTGGCATTGCTATTGGCTGCATCAAGCAGGGCGCGTGCTTCGTGCATATCTTCGGCATTGCGTACAAAGGAGATGGCAATGTAATCAACGCCAATCTTGGCTGCCGTGACTAGGTCTTCGCGATCCTTTTTGGTAAGGGCTGCCGCAGATAGACCGCCACCTTGTAGGTTGATGCCTTTGTTGTTGGACAAAGGGCCGCCTACTTGAACCTTAGTGAAGACTTTGGCGTCTTCGGTGCTAGTTACTTCAAGCACGATGCGGCCGTCATCTAATAGTAAGATGTCGCCAGCGTTAAGATCTTTGCCTAACTGAGGGAAGTCTAGACCTACAGCGGTTTCACTGCCTGCTTCACGATCCATTTCTGGGTCAAGAATGAATTCTTGTCCGGTGTTTAGATGAACCTTGTTATTGGTAAAGCGAGCAACGCGGATCTTTGGACCTTGCAAGTCGGCCAGTAGTGCTACGTGACGACCTTCTAGCTTGGCGGCTTCAAGTACATTGGTTGCGCGCTGTTGGTGATCTTCGGCAGAGCCATGGGAGAAGTTCAAGCGCACAACATCGGTACCTGCGCGGATGATATCGCGCAGTGCTTCGATAGAGCTTGTTGCAGGGCCTAAGGTGGCAACGATCTTGGTGCGGCGTAATTGCATGTTTTAACCTGTGGTTAGAGAGATAGCGTTATTTTACCTAATTTTTGTGACAAGTTATGCAGCCACGGCAGTTTTATTGGCATTCATTAGTGCCAAAGTTGTGTCGAGCATACGATTGGAGAAGCCCCATTCGTTGTCATACCAAGACATGACCTTAACCATACGGCCATCAACCTTGGTTTGGCTGCTATCAAAGCAAGAGGAGTAGCTGCTGTGATTAAAATCAACAGAAACTAACGGCTCGTCTACATAGTTCAGTACTTGTGCTAAAGCTGGATTCTTGTCTATGGCCTTGCGAATACAAGCGTTAACTTCTTCGCTAGTGGTGTCTTTTTTGGCTATGAAGGTTAGGTCGACTAGAGAAACGTTGATGGTCGGTACGCGTACTGCCATGCCATCTAATTTGCCTGCTAGTTCTGGTAGTACTAGGCCAACAGCTGCAGCAGCACCAGTTTTGGTAGGAATCATCGACATGGTGGCGGAGCGAGCGCGATATAGGTCTGTGTGGTACACATCAGACAGGTTTTGGTCATTGGTGTAGGCGTGGATGGTGGTCATCTGGCCTTGTTCAATGCCAATTGCTGCATTCAAAGCTTGTGCAATAGGAGCCAGGCAGTTGGTGGTGCAAGATGCATTAGAGATAATAGTCTCGTCACCAGTAAGGCTGTTATGGTTAACGCCATATACAATAGTGGCGTCCATATCTTTGCCGGGGGCAGAAACGATAACTTTCTTGGCGCCAGCGTCAATGTGGCCTTGGGCTGTGTCACGGCTAGTAAACAAACCGGTACACTCGAAAACCACGTCGACATCCAACTGAGACCAAGGGAGATCCTTCGGGTTGCGTACCTGGCTTAAGCTAATGTTGTCGCCATTAACCATGAGGTTGTTGTCGTCATGGCTGACTTCAGCATTGAAATGGCCATGAACCGTGTCGTATTTCAACAAGTGGGCATTGGTCCGAGCATCACCTAGGTCGTTGATTGCTACAACTTGTAGTTGCTTGCGATAATCACCTTCATAGAGGGCGCGGAAGACGTTGCGGCCAATGCGACCGAAACCATTTATTGCTATACGTACAGTCATGCTTGGGTACCATTATTAAATTAATGTAGTAAAGTTACGTAATATTACCAACATTATGTAGTATTTACAACATATATAGCCGTAATAGCTTGATTGTGGTTGGTAATAAGTCGATATTTGTGTATTATTACCAAATAATGAAACTGGAAAGAGAGATGTGACTATGCATCCACGTATTCAAGAAATAACTGAAAACATTCAATCGCGTAGCAAAGAGAGTCGTGCCGAGTACTTGGCACGTATGCAAGCTGCGACTAGTAATACAGTAAAACGCAGCCAGTTATCCTGTGGTAATTTGGCCCATGGATTTGCGGCTTGTTCGCAAGCTGATAAAGACACCCTGGTGATGATGGATCAAGCTGATGTGGCTATTGTGTCCTCATATAACGATATGCTGTCGGCTCACCAGCCCTACGCGACATATCCTGAGGTTATCAAAGCCGCCGTACGCGACATGGGCAGTGTTGCTCAGTTTGCTGGTGGCGTGCCAGCAATGTGTGATGGCGTTACGCAGGGCCAGCCAGGTATGGAGCTGAGTTTGTTTAGCCGTGACGTGATTGCCATGTCGGCGGCCATTGGCTTGTCTCATAACATGTTTGATGCTGCGGTCTACTTGGGTGTTTGTGACAAGATCGTACCGGGTTTGCTAATTGGTGCTTTGAGCTTTGGCCATTTACCTAGCCTGTTTATCCCTGCGGGGCCTATGCCCTCTGGCTTACCTAATAAAGAAAAAGCGCGTATTCGTCAGTTATATGCCGAAGGTAAAGTAGGTCGTGACGAGCTATTAAAGTGTGAGTCTGATTCCTATCACAGCGCGGGTACCTGTACTTTTTATGGTACCGCCAATAGTAACCAAATGCTGATGGAAGTAATGGGTCTGCATTTGCCGGGTAGTTCTTTTGTGCCTCCAAATACGCCTCTACGCGAAGCTTTGACCACTGAAGCATCACAACAAGTGGTGCGTAATAGTTCCAAGGGTAGCCAAATTACTTTGGCAGAAATTGTCTCAGAAAAAACCATGGTTAATGCCATTGTTACGTTGTTGGCTACGGGTGGTTCTACCAATCACACCATGCACTTGATTGCTATGGCGAAAGCCGCAGGCATTATTATTAATTGGGATGACTTTGCTGGTTTGTCAGAAGTAGTGCCGGGTATTACTCGTGTTTATCCTAATGGTTCTGATGACATTAACGTCTTTCATGCCGCAGGTGGTGTGCCTTATCTGGTGCGCACCTTGTTGGCTGAAGGTTATCTCCATGAAGATGTCACCACGGTGTTGGGTAAGGGTCTGAGTAACTTCTGTCAAGAACCTAAGTTGGTTGACGGTAAGTTAGTTTGGCAGCCAGCCCCAGAAGAATCTGGCAATGCAGACGTGTTGCGCAGTGCCGCCGCACCTTTTACCCCAACGGGTGGCCTAGTGTGTGTTAAGGGCAACATTGGCCGAGGTGTGGTTAAGGTGTCTGCCGTTGACGAAAAGCACTGGGTAGTTGAAGCCCCTGCCGTGGTGTTTGATGACCAGGATCAGATTCAGGTGGCGTTCGAAGCGGGTGAACTAAATAAAGACTTTATCGCTGTGGTACGTTATCAAGGCCCACAAGCTTGCGGTATGCCTGAATTGCATAAGTTGACGCCATTCTTAGGCTCCTTGCAGGATCAAGGCTTTAAGGTGGCACTCGTTACGGACGGTCGTATGTCTGGTGCCTCAGGTAAAGTGCCAGCGGCCATTCATCTGTATCCAGAAGCTGTGTCTGGCGGTGTGATTGGTAAGATTCGCGATGGCGACCTGTTGCGTTTAGATTGCCATACTAGTGAGTTATCATTATTGGTAAATGAGCAGGAACTGGCCGCTCGCGAAATTGCGCCTTTGAGCCAGCCAAAAGTGCAGTTTGGCATGGGCCGTGAATTGTTTGGCAATCTGCGTAGCTGTGTCAGCCATGCCGAGCTAGGTGCTAGTATTGCTGGCTAATTAATAGAGTTTGAAAACCATGAGCAAGCTACATTTGATTGCGGATATTGGCGCCACTAATGCGCGTTTTGCCTTAGTAAGCGATGCCAGTAACGAATTGCAACAGCAGCAAACATTAGCGGCCGCGGATTATGCGGATCTAACCCATGCGGTGAAAGCTTATTTGGCTGCCATTGGTGCACCAAAGGTTGCTCGCGCTTGCCTAGCTATCGCTGGGCCAGTGCACAAGCCTGTATTTACATTGGCCAACAACCATTGGCAGGTAAACAAGGTCGAAGTAGAAAAGCTGTTGGCGTGTGACATTTTGTGGCTCAACGATTTTGCTGTGCAAGCATTGGGCGTGACCGCGCTAGGTGCTGATCAACAAAAAGTGATCAAATCTGGCACCGGTCGCAACGATGGTAATCGTTTGGTTATTGGGCCTGGTAGTGGTTTAGGTGTCGCTGGTTTAGTGGCAGATAAAGGCCGTTGGGTGCCAGTGATTGGTGAAGGCGGACATGCCAGCTTTGCTCCTGGCAATGCCCAGGAGGCGGCTGTATTGCAGCACTTGCAGCAACAATATGAGCATGTTTCGGTAGAGCGCGTGGCATCGGGTAGCGGTATTCCCGTGTTGTATAAAGCCATAGCTGAGTTGGCTGAGCAAGAGGTGCGATATACCGATGCTGCACATATTGCAGAAGCTGCTAAACAGGGTGATGCCCTGGCTGAGCAAGCCATGCAAATGTTCTTTGCTATCTTGGGTCAGTCCGTTGCCAGTGCTGCCGTGATTATGGGTGCTACCGGAGGGGTGTACCTAGTGGGTGGTATTTTGCCCAAGCTGTTGGATCAGCTGCAAGCTAGTGAGTTTGTTGAACGTTTTGTAAAGCGTGGGCGTTTTGGTACTTATATGGATGAGATGCCAATTATTTTAAGTTTAGATGCCAATTTAGGCCTCAAAGGTGCGGCCTTGGCTGTACAGAATCAGTAGGGAAATAACATGTTGAAGTTAACTCAATCAGAAAACTGGGAACGTTTGCAGGCCTTAGCCAAGCAACACCAGCAAACCCATTTACGCGACCTGTTTGCCGAAGATCAACATCGCTTTGAGCGTTATTCCCTGCCGGTGCAAAATATACTCCTAGACTACTCTAAGAACTGCGTTACCGAAGAAGTCATGGAGGCCCTTTTTGGCTTAGCTAAAGACATGGACCTGACTGGTGCCATAGAACGCATGTACCGTGGTGCCAAGATCAACACCACGGAAGACCGGGCAGTGTTGCATACGGCACTGCGTAATCGCAGCAATACCCCGGTATTTGTCGATGACGTCAATGTCATGGACCAGATTAACGACGAGTTGGCCACCATGCGTCGCTTTGTCGATAAGGTACGTAGTGGTGAATGGTTAGGTTATTCTGGCAAGCGTATTACTGATGTTGTAAACATCGGTATTGGTGGTTCTAATCTTGGCCCGAAGATGGTGTCCGAGGCTTTGAGTGCTTACGCTGGTAACACCTTGCGCGTACACTTTATCTCCAACGTTGATGGTGTGGAGGTGGCTGAAGTGCTGCGCCCACTTAATCCAGAACAAGTATTGTTTGTGGTGGCTTCCAAGACTTTCACCACTAGCGAAACCATGACCAACGCCCAAACTGCCCGCAACTGGCTCATGGCCTCTGCCTTTGATGAGCGCGCGGTAAAGAATCACTTCGTGGCAGTTTCTACTAATACCGAAGCCGTAGCGGAGTTTGGTATCGACACCGGGCACATGTTTACCATGTGGGATTGGGTTGGTGGTCGTTATTCCATCTGGTCGGCCATTGGTTTGCCAATTGCTTTGTATATAGGTTTTGATCAGTTCGAAGAACTGTTAACCGGTGCCCATGATATGGACCGTCACTTCCGTGACCAGTCATTGGAAAAGAACGCTCCGGTAATTCTAGCCTTGGTAGGTATTTGGAACAGTTTACTGCACGGTGCGCAAAACCAAGTTATCTTGCCTTATGACCAGCCCTTGAAGAGCTTCACGGCCTATATTCAGCAAGCGGATATGGAAAGTAACGGCAAGCATGTGGTGCAATCTGGTGAACGCGTTAGTTATCAAACGGCACCTGTGGTCTGGGGTCAGCTAGGTATCGATGGTCAGCATGCTTTCTATCAGTTGTTGCACCAAGGTAACGTCATTGTGCCGGCTGACTTTATTGGCTCCGTACAAAGTTCCACCCCAGTGCGTGGTCACCACGAAAATCTGATGGCCAACTTCTTTGCCCAGACCGAAGCCTTGATGAACGGCATTACCGAAGATCAGGTGCGTGAGCAGCTAGAAGGGCAGGGCCTCGATGCCAAAGAAATTGAAGATTTGTTGCCCCATAAAGTGCACGAAGGTAATCGCCCTAGTAACACGGTATTGTTAGACCGCGTTGATCCACGTACCTTGGGTGCCTTGATTGCTATGTATGAACACAAAATCTTTAGCCAAGGTGTTATCTGGGATATCTGTTCTTTTGACCAGTGGGGTGTTGAGTTGGGTAAGACCCTAGCTAAAGGCATCTTAGCAGAAATCAATGGTGACAGTACCAATGCTCATGATGCTTCTACCAATGGTCTGATTGAGTACTTCAAGGCTCAGCGAAGCTGATTGTAGGTCGGACTTTAGTCCGAATTGGTTTGTGTCGGACTAAAGTCCGACCTACTTGGTTTTGATATAACGTCGCTCTGGCCTGCCTACGCTACCATAGCTCACCTCAGCACTGACTTCGTTGGTGCTGGTCAAGTATTCCAAATAGCGCCTTG